>DASRIN010000323.1:0-3251 GCA_035649975.1 Gemmatimonadales bacterium | reverse complement strand
CGGGTGATAGCCTCGGAGGAGGAGTTCATCCGCCGCAACATCGCCGGACAGAACAATGCCCAGGCGAAGGGCAGGCGTCGGCGACTGGCTCGCATCAGCCGGCTGAGCCTGCCGGAGGGTGACAGCGCGACGATGGCGCTGCGGCTTCAGGCGGCCGCACGCGGCGGTGATCAGGTACTAGCAGCCGAGAACGTGCGGGTGGCCATTGGAGAGCGGGTGCTGGTGGACAGCTTTTCCAGCACGGTTCGCCGAGGTGATATCGTCGGGCTGGTCGGACCCAACGGGGCAGGGAAGACGACGCTGGCGCGAGCCCTCATCGGCGAGCGGCTAGTGGACAGTGGCACAGTGCGGATCCCTCAGTCCGTGCAGATCGGGCACTACCGCCAGGACCTGGCCCAGGTTCCGCCAGGACACACGCTGTACCAGATCATCAGCGACCTTCGCCCAAACTGGGGGCGTGGCGCAGTCCAAGATCACCTCGGCCGATTCGGATTCTCGGGTGACTCCGTCCAGCGGAAAGCCGATACCCTGTCCGGAGGAGAACGTGCCCGGGTGGCACTCGCCATGATCATGTTGTCCGGCGCCAACCTGCTCGTGTTCGACGAGCCTACCAATCACCTCGACGTGGAATCGATCGAGGCACTGGAGGATGCGCTCGAGACCTTTGACGGGACCGTGATTCTCGTGAGCCACGACCGGGCGCTACTTCGGGCCCTGACGACTCGAGTCTGGGTGCTGCACGGAACCCGAATTACCGACTTCCCTGGTGGATTCGACGAGTGGGAGGTTGTCAGCGCCGAGCGGGCCCACGCGGCCGCCGTCCTGGCTGCGGAGGAGGAGGCGCTCCGCCGGGTGCACGAGCGACAACACACTCGCCGTACGGAAGAAACGCGGAAGCGTGAGGACACAGCTCGGCGATTGGCTCGACGGGCCTTGGAAGGGGCCGAGGCACGGGTCACGGAGTGTGAAGCGAGAGTAGCGGCGATCCGCGCTCAGCTGGAAGATCCGGCGCTCTACGCAACCAGCGAAGGAGCGGCTTATGCTCAGGGACTGGGAAAGGAGCTCGAGGCTGCTCGAGTCGAGCTAGAGCAGGCGCTTACGGAGTGGGCGGCGGCGAGTGAAGAGAAAGACCTAAGCTCGCGGTGACAGGGGTCGGTGACTTGAGCGTCTGAAGCACCACGCAGTAGCGTTCGGTCAGCTTAAGCAAGGTGTCGAGCTGTTCCTGGGTGGCGTCCGAATCGAGGTTCAGCTTCAGCCGAATCTCGCGAAAGCCCACTGGTGCCTCCTTGCTCACGCCCAAAGTGCCCCGAAAATCCAGGTCCCCCTCTACCTCGACCGTGCCAGCACGGACCGGTATCTCTAGTGCGGTTGCCACCGCCCTGGCCGTGACGCCTGCGCAGGCCGCCAGGGCCTCAAGGAGCATGTCTCCTGAACAGGCCTGAAGCCCGGTTCCGCCCGTCGCCGGGTGCAGCCCTGCCTCGACCAGCGCCCTGCCGGTCTCCACACGGCAGCTGATGCCCGACGCGTCGAGGACCCCTGAAGCTTTGAGGGTCACCAATGCTGTGATTGGGTCATCACGATACTGCTGCTTGAGCGGTGCCTGGAGGGTTTTGAGCTGAGCAGAGTCCATAGGAGGAAATAAAGGCGTGAGCGGGAAAGAAACAATGTAAGCGGGGAGCGAGAGGGGCCTTGCGTAAACCCGTAGCGGGCTTCACTGTAGAGCGATCCATAAAACACCCACCATCCCACCCGGTTCGTCTATGCTGAGAACCTTCCACGGATTGGTGCTGGTCCTTGGGACGAGCACTATGCTCGTGGCGGCGTGCCATGATGATTCGCAGGCGCCACCCTCACGGCCGGAGCCCCCGATCGAGGGGCCCGGCGGGGCCATGCTGGGGCCGCTGGATCTCGTGTACGTCTGCGGGAACAAGTTTTTGGCTACCAATGCAACCCAGGAGACGGTGGAACTCGAGTACCGGGTCGTCGGGACCGATGAGCGAGGGAGTATTACGCTGCGGCCGGGCGTGGCCGAAGGTGATCAGAGCTGGAGCGAGACCGAGCTGGAGACCAGGGAGCGTGGTGTTGTGGAGCTCTACCGGGACGACCAGCGCGTTGCCCGGCGACCGAACGAAGGAAATTTCTGTGGGGCAGCACCGTTCTCTGCCTCCATCGCCTTGGCGGGCGGGGCCGAATCCGGAGAGTGGACCGCCCCGTTTCCCTGGCCCGTCGTCGGCCTGCATCTTTCGCTGCTCTCCAGCGGCAAAGTTCTGAGCTGGGGCCGAGTGGGGGACCCCCAACTCTGGGATCCGGGAACTGGAGCATTTACCACAGTGCCCAGTGGCCCAGAGTTGTTCTGCTCCGGGCACTCCTTCTTGAGCGACGGCCGCCTTCTGGTGGCAGGTGGACACATCTCGGATGCCGTGGGGCTACCAAACATTACCATCTTCGGGCCCGGCAACCAGAAATGGACCTCCTCCACGCCGATGCGGCGTGGCCGGTGGTATCCAACCAACACCACGCTTGCGACGGGGGAGGTCCTCATTCTCGGCGGGAGTGACCAGGCCGACCTCATGGTTGCGGAGCCAGAGGTATGGTCCCCGAGCGGCGGTCTGAGGGTTCTCAGCACCGCGGCGTTGACCTTGCCCTACTATCCCCGAACATTCTTGGCACCGAACGGTCAGGTCTTCTACGCTGGAGAGGCGCAGACCACCCGATACCTGAACACCTCCGGAACCGGAAGCTGGACAACCGTGGGGCAACGGCTCTACGGCACGCGGGATTATGGGTCTGCGGTGATGTATGACGAGGGGAAGATCCTGTATGCCGGCGGTGGCCGCACGACCAACACTGCGGAGATCATAGATCTGAACTCGGGCGCGCCGGGCTGGCAATGGACCGGCTCGATGACGATTCCTCGCCGGCATCTCAATCTCACCCTTCTGCCGACGGGCGAGGTTTTGGCAACCGGTGGAAGTAGCGGGACTACGTTCAACGATCTGACCCGGCCAGTACATGCCGCGGAGATCTGGGATCCGAGCAGCGGCGCGTGGACGATGCTTGCAAGTAACGCTATCACACGGGCCTATCACTCAACATCACTGCTGCTGCCCGACGGTCGTGTTCTCCACACTGGAGCTGGAGATGCTAACGGGGCCCCCAACGAGCTGAACGCCGAGCTGTTTTCGCCACCCTATCTGTTCAGGGGCCCACGTCCGACGATCACCAATGCCCCGACGATGGTTGGGTACACT
>DASRIN010000322.1:0-5453 GCA_035649975.1 Gemmatimonadales bacterium | reverse complement strand
CGCCACGCAGCTGCGACAGGCGGACGATACCATGCTCACCCGGTTCGCCAAAGTGCTGAGTCAGAACGTGATCCTGCTGCGCCAGGCGGATTCGGCCAAAATCCGGATCACGTCAGAGGAGTGGAAGAGCATGGCCGACGGGTATCGCAGCCAGCTGGACACGCTCCAGGCCGAGATGGGTTTGGATACCGTCGCCCTGTGGGACTCGACCGCGGTAGCCGGCGACCGCAGCCGGGTGGCGGCCATGAAGGTGGACCAGTATTTCGACCGGCTGCTGACTGGGAAGTCGCGGCTCCGGCCGCTGCCTTCCACGTTGGCGACGCTGCTGCGGGACCGCTTCAGCTACAAGGTCTACGAGGCGGGCGTCAACCGGTCGGTCGAGATTGCCGAGGGTCTGCGCAGCAAGTCGGATTCGGCTCAAGCCAAGACCGGACCCCTACAGCCTGCTCCCGGTCCGGCTCCGATTCCGGGGGTAACCCCCGGCCCGGGCGACAGCGCCAGACAGCCGCAGTCTCAGCCGGGGGCCAAGCCGCCGGCAACCCCGGCGCCGGCTCCTCCCGCCGATAGCGCCAAGCGTCCGGGGCGATGAATAGCTCGAGTGCCGTGCTCCGGTTCGTGCTGGTCCCGCTGATCGCGGCGATCACTTCCGCTCGCGTGCTGCCGGCGCAGGACACGGCCATTACCGCGGTGGGCCCCCCGCTACCCGCGACGGATTCGGTTGCACTTCAGCCGCCGCCGCCGCCGCGGGACACGACCTTTGTGGTGGACCGGGTGGTTGCGGTGGTAGGCAACCGTCCGGTGCTCGCGTCGCAGGTGGACGAGGAGCTTTTTTCCCGCCAGTCGCAGGGAATGAAGCTCCCCACCGACCCCGAAGGTATGCAGTCGGTACGACACCAGATCATCTCCTCCATCATCGATGAGGAGCTGCTGGTGCAGGAGGCGCAGCGAGACACCGCGATCAGCGTCACCGATGAGGAGATCGCCAGTGGCGTAGAGGAGCAGGTGCGCAAGGTTCGCAGCAACTTCGGCTCCGAGATCGATTACGCTAACGAGCTCAGGAAGGCGGGGTTCCAGACACCGGAGGAATACCGCCGCTGGCTCACCGATCAGCAGCGGCGGGCAGCCTACCAGAACCGCCTGATCGAGAAGCTGCGCAACGACGGCAAGCTCAAGTCGATCGCACCGACTGAAAAGGAGATGAAGGAGTTCTTCGAGGAGCAGAAGTCGGCGCTCGGCACCCGGCCGGCCACGATTTCTTTCCGACAGATCGTGGTGACCCCGGAGCCTTCCCCGGCGGCCAAAGCCAAGACCAAGGCGCAGGCCGACTCCATCGCGCTCCAGCTGCGCCTGGGCGCTGACTTCGCCACCGCGGCGCGCCGCTTCTCCCAGGACCCGGGCTCGAAGGATCAGGGCGGCTCCCTCAACTGGTTCCGGCGCGGGGTCATGGTGCCCGAGTTCGAGCGGGTTGCCTTCTCCCTGCGGCCCGGCATGATCTCCGAGCCGGTGGAATCGCCATTCGGGTATCACATTATCCAGGTGGAGCGAGTCCAGCCGGCCGAGGTGCAGGCGCGTCACATCCTGCTGGTGCCCGAGATTGATTCGGCGCACGTGGACCGTGCCCGTCAGACCGCGGACCGGGTACAGAAGGAGCTCCTGGCGGGCGCTCCCTTCGATTCCCTGCAGCGGCTCTACCACGACCGCTCTGCCGAGCGGGAAGGGGAGAACGTGCCGGTGACGAAGCTGCCCGAGACCTACGCCAAGGCAATTGGTGATGCCGGCACTGGTACTGTGCTCCCGGTATTTACCATGGCGGGTTCGGGCGGACGCGAGCAGTTCGTCGTCCTTCAGGTCACCGATCGCCGGCCCGAGGGGGAGATCAGGTACGAGGACGTGAAAGACCGGATCCGGGAACAGCTGGGCCAGCAGCTTGCCATTCGCCGCTATATCGACCGCCTGCGCAACTCGACCTACGTCGAGATCAGGACCTGACGGAGAGGACGGGGAGGACGGAGAGGTCGGGGAGGAAGAGGGGCAGGCCCCGGATCGCGGTCGCGCTGGGCGATCCTCGCGGCATCGGGCCTGAGATCACCGCCCTCGCACTGGCCCAGCCGCTGAACGCAGAGATTGTCGCGGTCGGAGCCGAAGATCAGCTGGCGCCACTCCTGACCGGGCAGAAAATTTCAGTCGGTACCTGGGGCCTGGGCCCGGGCGATGCCGCCCAGGACCGACAGCGCGCCATTCGAGCCGGCCGGATCGCCGGCAACGCTGTCGAAACGGCGGCCAAGCTCGCCCTCAGCGGCGAGGTGGACGCGATCGTGACGGCCCCCGCCCATAAGCACGCGCTGCATCTCGCCGGCTTTCCCTATCCCGGACATACCGAGTGGTTGGCCCACCTGGCGGGCGACGTCGAGGTGGCCATGATGCTTGCGGCGGAGGCGGATGACGGCGAGCCCAGGCAGAGCCGGCTGCGGGTCGTGCTGGTCACCACCCATGTCCCCCTTCGCGATGTGCCCGCTCTGCTCACACTCGAGCGCATCGTGCGCATCGGAAAAGTCGTGCAGAAAGGCCTGCGATCCTGGTGGGGAATCGACCAGCCGCGGCTGGCCATCTGCGCACTCAATCCCCATGCCGGTGAGTCGGGGCTCTTCGGCGACGAGGAGGTGCGGGTTCTGAGCCCGGCCGCGCGAGCGCTGGATGCCGCCGGACCGCTCCCGGCAGACACCGTGTTCGTGCGAGCTATGCGGGGGGAGTTCGACGCCGTGCTGGCGCCGTATCACGACGTAGGGATGACCGCGATCAAGGTGGCCGCATTCGGCCGGGCGGTGAACGTTACTCTGGGACTGCCTTTCCCTCGAACTTCGCCCGACCATGGCACAGCGTTCGATATCGCCGGCAGCGGGAAGGCGGACCCCTCCAGCATGCGCGCCGCACTCCAGCTCGCAGTGAGGTTGGCGCAGCAGTCATCCTGAGGAGGTCATGCCCGCTTGGCTGTGGCGGCACTCTCGGCCGAGGGGGCGTTCTCCGACCTGGCAATGTGCAGCCGAATGGTCTTGACCCGCCGCCCATCCATCTCGATCACTTCGAAAGTGAACGGACCCACCGTCACCTGATCCCCCACCCGGGGGAGCCGGCCCAGCTGGCCAAAGATGTAACCGCCGATGGTGGTGTAATCGGTATCATCCAGAGTGGCGCCGTACTCGGTGTTGAACTCGGAGATCGGCATCGAGCCGTCCAGTCGGGGCCCTCCCTCATCCGGACGACTACGGTCCTGGGGATCGTGCTCGTCGTAGATCGGACCGACGATCTCCTCCAGCAGGTCCTCCATGGTGACCAGTCCAGCGGTGCCGCCGTACTCGTCCAGGACGATAGCGAGGTGGTTCTTGAGCCGCTTCATGTCGGCCAGCACGTCTTCCACCTCCCGGGTACCGGGGACGAAGAGCGGGGGCCGCATAATGACCCGGATGGTCTGGCCCGGGCGCGCGCGAAGAGCGGCGAGGATGTCCTTGGAGTGTACCACGCCGATGATGTCGTCCAGCGATTCGGTGTAGGCCGGGTACCGCGAGCGGCCGTGGATGGCCACCTGGTCGGCCGCCTCCTCCACGGTGAGGTCGGCTTCCAGCGCCGCCATCTGGGTGCGCGGAGTCATCACCTCCTGCGCGGTCTTCTCACTGAACTCGAAGACTCCTTCGAGGAGGCGCGCGTCCTGCTGTTGGAGACCACCACCTTCCTCACTCTGCTCCACCAGCATTCGGATCTCTTCGGGGGAATGAATCCGTTCCAGCTCCGAGGCCGCATCCTTGATTCCCATCAGCCGAATTAGCCAGTTGGCGCTCGAGTTGAGCAGCCCTGTCAGCGGCCGGGTGATCCAGGAAAAGAGTATGAGTGGCGCAGCTACCCAGCGGCTGACCGCTTCCGGGTAGGTGATAGCCAGGGCTTTTGGTGCCTGCTCCCCGAAGACAACGTGCAGAAAAGAGATCAGCGAGATTGCGATGGTGGAGGCCACGCCGGCGCGCGCGAGGAAGGAGAGCCAGGATGGCAGCGCGGCCAGCCAGTCGCGGAGGAAAAACGCTACCGTGTCTTCGGCCACGAAACCCAGGAGGATGGACGCGACGGTTATCCCGAGCTGTGCGGCAGACAGCTGGCGATAGAGGTCTTGCTGCGCGGCCTGCACCGCCTTGGCCCTGCGGTCGCCCTGCCGTACCATCGCCTCGATACGGGTGCGCCGGGCTGACACTAGCGCGAACTCGGCTGCCACGAAGAAAGCATTCGCGACCACCAAGACCACCAGCAACACCAGCCGCAAGCCGATCGAGCCTGGTTGAGATGCCTCCATACCGCTCAAGCGTAACATTGGGGCGATCTCTGTGCGAGGGATTCAATCGGCCCCCAAGAGGGCAGGCAGTCGGCAGCGAGCCGGTCAGAGGCTAGATTTCAGACATGACCGGACCCCGCACTTCAGCCGGACCGAGCGTGGCCGCCAAAGCCCTAAGAGCTGACTGCATATCACTTACTGCGAGCCGACCTGCCGTCCCGCTCTCCCGCCTCGCCCTGGTCCTGAGCCTTACTCTGGCTTTCATGCTGGTCGAGGTGGTCGGCGGGTGGCTCAGCGGCTCACTGGCCCTTTTGGCCGATGCCGGGCACATGCTGACCGATGCTGGGGCGTTGGGGTTGTCTCTCCTCAGTGCTTGGGTAGCCGGTCGACCGGCAAACGACAGCAAGACCTATGGTTACCAGCGGTGGGAGATCCTGGCGGCTCTGATCAATGGAGCCGCGCTTTTCGGCATTGCCGCCTGGGTCATGGTCGAGGCCATCCAGCGGATCCAGAACCCCGAGCCCATCCGAGCCCAGCTGTTCCTGATCGTGGCCGCCGCGGGACTGGTGGTCAACCTGGTCAGCCTACGACTCCTCCACTCGATGCGGCACGGGAGCCTCAATGTCCGGGGTGCCTACCTGCACGTGTTGGGAGACGCCTTCGGGTCCGCCGGCGCCCTGGGCGCGGCCGCTGTTGTCGCCCTGACCGGTTGGACCCTGGCCGACCCCATCATCTCGATCGCGCTGGCGCTCCTCATCCTGATCGGAGCCTGGCGGCTGCTCCGGGAGAGTACGGACATCCTGCTGGAGAGCGTCCCGGGCCATGTCTCCCTGCTCGAGGTGCAGCGCTGCATGCTGGCGGTTTCCGGCGTCACCGGAGTCCATGACCTGCACGTCTGGACTGTCACTAGCGGCATGGTCGCCATGAGCGGGCATGCGATCGTACCGGAGCTGGCATCCCATCCCGAGGTGCTGGAGGGGATACGGGTGCAGATGGCCCGGCTCGGTATCGTCCACGTGACCATCCAGCTCGAGGTCCAGCACGAGTGCGAAGAGCCAGTAGTGGTGGCGGCGCACGGGGGCCATGGCCACCATCAGCATGGACATGGTCACTAGTCGCTAGCCACTAGTCGCTAGTCACT
>DASRIN010000321.1:0-9787 GCA_035649975.1 Gemmatimonadales bacterium | reverse complement strand
TGCTTACTGCTCACCGCTAACGCTTTCTTTTGGCGCTCCAGCCACCCTTCGACTTCGGCCCGGTAAGCGTCGCGGGATTCGGGATTGGTTGCCTCGAAGCGCATGACCAGAACCGGCTGGGTGTTGGATGCGCGGAGCAGCCCCCATCCCTTGGGAAACGTCATCCGCACGCCATCGATGGTGTTCACCGGGTAGAGAGCTGCGAAGTGGAGAGCGGCCCGCTCCACCAGGTCGAACTTCTCTTCTTCGGCGCACTCCACCCTGATTTCCGGCGTGGCGAAGGTCTTCGGTAGGTCAGCCAGCAGGGGTGCTAGCCCGAAGGGCTGCCGACTCACGATCTCGAGCAAGCGAGCGGCGGCAAAGAGGGCGTCGTCGAACCCGAGGTAGTCGCCACCGAAAAACATGTGGCCACTCATTTCCCCGGCCAGCGGAGCCTTGAGCTCCTTCATCTTGGCTTTGATGAGCGAATGTCCGGTTTTCCACATCACCGGTTTGGCTCCCGCGGCACTCAGGGCGGACGGCAGAACTTCAGAGGACTTGACGTCGAAGATCACCGGCGTCCCCCGCCCGAACCGGCGGACCGCGTCACGGCCAAATACCACCAGCAGCTGGTCGCCGTAGATGATCTCGCCGGTCTCGTCCACCGCTCCGATGCGGTCGGCATCTCCGTCGAACGCAATTCCCAGTTCGGCTCCCCCCCGACGCACGGCAGCCTGCAGATCTCGCAGATTCTCCGGAACGGTGGGATCGGGATGATGATTGGGGAAGGTTCCGTCCGACTCACAGAACAGCGGCGTGACCTCGGCTCCGAGTCCCTGCAGGGTCGAAACCGCAATGAGGCTGCCCACGCCGTTGCCACAATCGACGACCACTCGGACCGGGCGCTCCAGCCGGTGGCGACTGATGATTCCCTCCCGGTATCGCTGGAGGACCGAGCTATCTGCGGCCTGCTTGCCCTTGCCCGAGCGCCAGCGCTCGGCGGTTATGACCTCCCAAAGCTGGAGAATGTCTTCCCCGTGGAACGCCTCGCCCGCCAGGACCATCTTGAAGCCGTTGAACTCGGGGGGATTGTGGGATCCGGTGACCTGGAGGCCCCCGTCGGTCTCCAACGCCACGACGCCGAAATACAGCGCTGGGGTAGGCAGGGTCCCGACGTCGATCGCGGTCCCGCCGGCGTCGGCGATTCCCCGGCGCACGCCTTCGGACAGTGCCGGGCCAGAAGGCCGGTTATCCCTTCCCACCGCGATGACAGGGGAGCGTCCCAGCCGGTCCGACGCCATGCTGGCGAAGGCACGCCCGAGCGCGCGGGCGAACTCCGGGGTCAGCTCCCGGTCGACCAGGCCGCGAACATCGTACTGCCGGAAGATTGATTTAGGAACGTTCATAAGTACTCCCCGGCTCACTTCCGAGCTACCGGGACGCTCATCTGGGAGAGCGTTCCCGTGCTGTGAACCGATGCCTCGAGAGCGCCCCGGGGCCAAAATCCGAAGACCAGCACGGCGACGACCGAGAGTGCTATGGCCCCCGCTGCGGCGGGATAGAGCCGCACGCCCTGATGCACGTCTTCGCTGGCCGGGGACTTCATGTACATGGCCATGATCACTGGTAAATAGTAGCCCGCGGAGATCACGCTGGTGATTACCAGCACGACCGGCAGGATGATCTGCCCCTCGGCGATCAGGGCGGACAGGATGTACCACTTGCCAATGAAACCGAAGGTACCGGGGAAGCCCAGCAGCGACAGCATGCAGATGCTGAGGCCGGCGGCGATCCACGGTCGGGTGACAGCCAGACCGGCGAGATCGTCGTAGGTAACGCTCCGCTCTCCGTGACGGCCGAGCGCAGCGAGAAAACCGAAGCTCGCCAGCGTCGTCAGTCCATACGCTGCCAGGTACAGCAGAACGGCCCCCGAGCCCAGCCGGGTTCCCGGCCAGACCGCAGCCAAGAGGTAGCCGGCGTGCGCAATCGAGCTGTAGGCCAGCATCCGCTTGATGGTGGGCTGTGCCAGAGCGACAAGGTTGCCGACGATCATCGAGGCAATTGCCAGGCCCGCGATAACCGGTTGCCACAGGCCATGCGCCGCGGGGAATCCCTCGACCAAGACCCGGACCAGCGCGGCGAAGGCGGCGATCTTCACGCCCGTTGCCATGAACGCAGTTACCGGGGTTGGCGCGCCGTCGTACACGTCGGGAGCCCACATGTGGAACGGCACCGCCGCCACCTTGAAGCCAAAGCCGATCAACAGCAATCCCAGGCCCAGTGCGGCCATGAGCGAGAGTTGCCCTCCGGCAAGCTGCGCTCCGATCAGCGACAGGTTGGTGGTACCGGTTGCGCCATAGACGAGAGCAATGCCATACAGCAGGAAGCCTGAGGCAAAGGCGCCGATCAGGAAATACTTCAGTGCGGCTTCGCTGGATGACGCATTGGCCCGGTTGTAGCCCGCCAGGACGTACACGGCCACCGACATGACCTCCAGCCCCAGGAAGAGCACGATCAGGTCTTCGGCTCCGGCCAGGAACATCATCCCCGAGGCGGCCAGCAGCATGAGCGGGTAGTACTCCGGCGCGAGGAGCAGCTCCCGCTCCAGGTAGCCCAGGGAGAGCAGGATCGCTCCTCCGGTTGCAACCAGGATGAGCGCAGCGGCGGCATAGCGGAACGGGTCGAGCGTCACCATCTGAGCCAGGCCGAGCGGAGTGGTGTTGTTGATCCAGAGCCAGGCCAGGCCTGCCCCACCCAGCGCGACGCCGACGAAGCTCAACCACCCGGCAAGTCGGCTGTCGGCAGCAGTCTCGTGGCGCCAACTGGCCACCAGCAGGACAATCAGTGCCCAGGCACACACCAGTATCTCAGGCAGCAATCCCAGTGTGACACCCATTGGGGTGCCCAGATCGAGCTGCATCAGCGGCTCCCCTGCCCGGAGAGTAGCATCGGATTTGGTCGGCCCGCCTGCACCGTCTCCACGAAGCGCTGAGTGGCGGGCTCCATCCGGCGGAGCACAGGGCCCGGGAAGAGTCCCAGCCATACGATCCCCACGATCAGCGGCAGCAGGACCACGAGCTCGCGCCGGGTGAGATCGGTGAGGCTCTCGTTCTCCGGATTGTCCAGGCGATTGAAGATCATGCGCTGCAAGGCCCACAACAGGTACGCGGCGGCGAAGATGACGCCGGTAGTGGCGAGCCCGGTGGCCCAGGGATAGGCCGGGAAGCTCCCCAGCAGAACCAGAAACTCGCCCACAAACCCGTTCAGACCCGGCAGCCCGATGGATGAGAGGGCTACCACCGTCAGGATCAAGCTGAATATCGGCACCACCCGGGCAATGCCTCCGTAGTCTTCGATCATGCGGGTGTGGCGTCGCTCATAGATCATCCCGATCAACAGGAACAGCGCGCCGGTGGAGATTCCGTGACTGATCATCACCATGAGCGCCCCCTGCACGCTGATCACGCTCACGCCCCAGATCCCCAGCATGACGAAGCCGAGGTGGCTGACGGAGGAGTAGGCCACCAGCTTCTTGATGTCCGGCTGCACCATGGCGACGAGCGCCCCATAGATCACCCCGATGACCGCGAGCAGGACCATCAGGTGGGTGACTTCGGGGGACAGTGCTACTTGGGGGAAGAAGGGCACCGCAAAGCGAAGGAATCCGTAGGTGCCGATCTTCAGCATGATCGCCGCCAGCAGCACACTCCCGGCGGTGGGTGCCTCAACGTGGGCATCCGGAAGCCAGGTGTGCAGTGGAAAGATCGGAACCTTGATGGCAAAAGCGAGCGCAAAGGCCGCGAACAGCCAGGGCGCCGCGGAACCCAGGGTCCCGGCATTGGCGAGTAGGTGCTCGTAGCTGAACGAGAGCGTTCCCGTGGCCCCAGCAACCTTCCAGGCCATGACCACGATCGCGACCAGCATGAGGAGTGACCCGGCCATGGTATAAATGAAGAACTTGATGGCCGCGTAAAGCCGGTTGGCGCCGCCCCAGATTCCGATGATGAAGTACATCGGAATCAGCATGATCTCGAAGAACACGTAAAACACGAACAGATCCAAGGCGATGAACACCCCGATCAGGCCGGTCAGCAGGGTGAGCATCAGGGCGTAGAAGGCTCGCTCTCGCCGGGTAATGGAGCTCCAGCTGGCCAGGATGCTGAGCGGCATCATGACGGTGGTCAGCAGCACCATGAACAGCGAGATGCCGTCGATGCCCACCCGGTAGGAGATGCCCCAGGCCGGAATCCAGGGGGCGCTGGACACCAGCTGCATCCCACCCTCGACCGGATCGAACGACCACCAGAGGCCAAGGGACAGCACCAACTCGATCAGGCTGACCACCAGTGCGGTGCGCCGGGCACTTCGATCGTCGCCCAGAAGTACCGGCACCACACCGACCAGTGGCAGAAGCACCAGCGCGTGAAGGATCCACTGATTGAAGGCGACCGATGCCAGGAAGTTGCTCATGAGGCGTTCACCCGGCCACGGCGTGGAGGATCCAGAGCGCTCCAACCAGGAAGAGCACTATATACACACCCACCTGCCCCGTCTGCAGCCGGCTTCCGAGCCAACCGAGACCCCGCGAGAACCTGGCGGTGCCGTTCACCGCAGCGCCATCGACAACCCCCTGATCTACTCCCTTCCAGAGAACCATTCGGGAGAGCCAGACCACCGGATGCACGATGATGGCATCGTAGATCTCATCCACGTAGTACTTGCGATTGACAACCCGAGCCAGACCAGTCTCGGCTGGAGCATCGGCGGCCGTCGGGATGGGACGTCGGAGCGTGGCCTTCCATCCCGCGAGCAACCCGGCCACGCCGATGAGAACGGCAGCGCCTACCAGAAACAGTTCGGTCGAGCCATGAGGCATTTCCAGTCGGAAAAACGCCGACGCGGGGGCGGTTACCGGCTCGATCCAGTGCTCCAGAGCAGCACTACCACCGACAAACGGAGGCAGGTTCAGCAGGCCGCCGATCGCACTGAGCACGCCGAGCACCACCAGCGGACCGGTCATCACCCAGGGCGCATCGTGGAGATGGGACCGTTCCTGCTCTCCGGTTCGGTTGCTCCCCAGGAAAGTCATGGCCATGAGTCGGGCCATGTAGAACGCGGTGAGTAGCGCGGCCGCCAGCCCCATACCGTAGAACACGTAGTAAATCGGCGTAGTCTCCCCGCGGGCGAAGGCGGCCGCCAGAATCTCGTCCTTGGAGAAGAAGCCGGAGAACGGGGGGATGCCGGCAATCGCCAGTGTCGCGATGGCCATCAGCCAGAAGGTGAGCGGCATGTACTGCTTGAGGCCGCCCATGTTCCGCATGTCCTGGGCATCGGCATGAGAGTGAGTGGCGTGATACGCGTGATGCATCGCGTAGATCACACTGCCGGCCCCGAGAAACAGCAGTGCCTTGAAGAAGGCATGGGTGGCCAGGTGAAACAGGCCCGAGGCATAGGCTCCCGTGCCGACGCCGAGAAACATGTAGCCCAGCTGGGAGACGGTGGAATAGGCGAGCACCTTCTTGATGTCGTACTGCCGCAGTCCTATGGTCGCCGCGAACAGCGCCGTCAGGGCGCCGATCCCGGCCACGACCGTGCTGGAGAGCGGAGCTAGGGCAAACAGCACATTGGTGCGAATGACCAGATAGACGCCCGCGGTGACCATCGTCGCCGCATGGATGAGGGCAGACACCGGCGTGGGACCCGCCATCGCATCGGGGAGCCAGGTATAGAGCGGGATTTGGGCGGACTTACCGGTGCAGCCCAGGAAGAGGAACAGAGTGATGGCCGTGACGGTGGCGCTTCCTGGCGCCAGAAGCGCCGGACCCTTGGCAACCATCCCGGTGAACGTCAGCGTCCCCAGCGAATTCCAGATCATGAACATGGCCATGAGGAAGCCGAAGTCGCCGATGCGATTGACGATGAAGGCTTTCTTGCCGGCGTCGGCGTTGACCTTGTCGTTGAACCAGAAGCCGATCAGCAAGTAGGAGCAGAGGCCCACCCCTTCCCAGCCGATGAACATGACCGGAAAGCTGGACCCGAGCACCAGCACCAGCATGAACACCACAAACAGGTTCAAGTAGGCAAAGTACCGGGCGTAGCCCGGGTCTTCCTTCATGTAGCCGACGCTGAACAGATGGATCAGGCTCCCGACACCGGTCACGACCAGAAGCATGACGGTGGAGAGCTGATCCACCTGGAATGCCATGTCGATCTGAAGCGCACCCACCGGCAGCCAGCGCCACAGGTTCACGATGATTGGCTGGTGGGGTGGATGCTGCCAGAGGTCTGTAAAGACTCCCAATGAGACCAGGAAAGCACCGGCCAGCACCCCCACTCCAACCCAGGAAACCAGGTTTTTGGCCTGGGGGCGGCGCAGGGACACTGCCCCGTTCACCAGGAATCCCAGGAGGGGGAGCGCAACGGTCAACCAGACGAGTGAGGTCATCCCCGCAGCAAGTTGATGTTCCGAAGGTCCACGCTCTGCTTGTGACGGAAGATGCCGATGATAATCGCCAGCCCCACGGCGGCCTCAGCCGCCGCCACCGTCATCACGAAAAAGACCATGACGTAGCCGCTTGCCCCGTGAAGTTGCGCCAGGGCTACGAAGCTGAGATTGACCGCGTTGAGCATCAGTTCGATGCACATGAACAGCACGATGGCATTGCGGCGCAGGAGCACACCGGCCACGCCGAGACTGAACAGCACGGCCGAGAGTCCGAGCGCGGGGCCGAGCAGCATCAGACCTTCCGCTTCGCCAGGACTACGGCGCCGACGATCGCCACCAGGAGCAGGATCGAGGTAATCTCGAAGGGAATCAGATAGACCTGGAAGAGAGGTGCGGCCACGGCCCCAACGACGCCCCGGGCCGCACCGGCCTGCTGGGTGACTTGACCGGCGACGAACACCGTGGACGGATCGGTGAAAGTAGGCCACTGGGCAAACTCGGACGCCAGCCTCCGGGGCGTGTACTGCAGCAGGGCAAACAGCTCGATGCTCAGCAGGCCCACAATCACGAGGGTTGCGGCCACGGTGGAGGGGCCGCGGATGTCGGATTCGGCGTGCCCCAGGTTCAACAGCATGATGACGAACAGGAACAGCACCATGATCGCCCCGGCGTAGACCAGGACCTGGATGGCTGCGATGAACTGGGCATTGAGCAGGACGTAGATCGCGGCGAGCGAAAACATGGTGGAGACCAGCCACAGGGCCGCCGAGACCGGGTTCTTCTGCAGGATGCAGAGCGCGGCCGAGACGACCGCGGCCAGCGCAAAGAGGTAGAACACGACCTCGGTCATCTACTCGCCTTTCGGATCGGTCGGATCCCAGAGCGTCGAGACCGCGTGGGTCTGGGAGGACAGCCGCTCGAGGTCGTAGACGAAACGCCCGCGGGTGTACTCCGAGTTCTCGTAGTGCACGCCGACGTGAATGGCCTCCTCCGGGCAGACCTCCTGGCAATAGCCACAGAACACGCAGCGGAACTCGTCGATCTCGTAGATCAAGGGATAGCGATTGCCCTGCTCGTCCTCCCCGGGGACCAGCTTGATGCAGTTGGCCGGGCAGATCTGGGGGCAGAGCCCGCAGGCCACGCACTTGGAGCGGCCCTGCTCGTCGGTCAACATCCGGTGGGTGCCCCGCCACCGGGGACTGAGGCTCCACCGCCCCGAGCCGTGCTCCGCGTCGGTGCTCTTCTCCTCGGGGTACTGCATGGTCACCTTCTTCTCGAACATGTGCTTGAAGGTGAGCGCCATGCCCTTGAGCGTGGCCCGCACGTAGCTGACTTCGCGTCCTGGCCGAGGCAGGACCTTGACGCCGATTGCCATCAGGTCACCACCGGGGCCCGCTGGGCCCGCGCCTGCAGTGCCCGACGCTGCCGGGCCGAGCCTCGGACGAACACGTTCCGATCGAGCAGGCCGAAGACCAGTACCGCAATCAGCACATTGAGTCCGAAGAGGCCCAGCCCTCGCATCACTGGATCAGTCCAGCCGGTGTATCGATTGATGGCATAGATGGCCACGCAAATCACCATGATGTAAGCCAGCGCCAGTGGTAGCAGCACCTTCCAGCCCAGAGCCATGAGCTGGTCATAGCGGAACCGGGGCAGCGTCCAGCGGATCCACATAACGAAGAAGATCCAGAACATCACCTTGAGGAAGAACAACCCGGAGGTGGCCAGCGACTGGAGAACGCCGCCGGATTCATCCCAGTGGGTGAAGGGAATGTCCCAGCCGCCAAAGAAGAGGGTGGTGACCATGGCGCACACGGTTACCACATTCGAGTACTCCGCAATGAAGAAGAAGGAGAACTTCATGGCGCTGTACTCGGTGTGATACCCGGCGATCAGCTCGGACTCGGCTTCGGGCAGGTCGAACGGCAGCCGATTGGTCTCGGCGAAACCAGAGATGAAAAAGATGAAAAACGAGAGGAACAGCGGGAGCACGTACCACAGTCCCAGCTGCTGCTCATGGATAATGGCGGAGAGGCTCACGTTGCCCGAGAGCAGCAACACCGGGATGAGGCTCAGCCCCATGGGCACTTCATAGGAGACCATCTGGGCGCAGGCCCGGAGTCCGCCGAGCAGCGCGTACTTGCTGTTGGAGGCCCAGCCCGCCAGGGCAATGCCGTAGACCCCCATGGAGCTGATGGCCAGTACGAAGAGGAAGCCGATCGGCAGATCGGCCACCACTAGCGGCATTGGCCCGTGATGAACGAACCGGCCCAGCGGCCCGAGCGTGAAATCGAAATCCACCGGCAGCGGTGCGCCGAACGGAATGACGGCGAAGAGCAGCAGCGCCGGGATGAAGGAGAGCGCCGGGGCCAGGAGAAACAGCCAACGGTTGGCCAGGACGGGAAAGGTTTCTTCCTTCAGGATGTTCTTGAGTCCGTCTGCGGCAGGCTGAAGCAGACCTGCCGGGCCAACCCGGTTCGGCCCCCGCCGGTTTTGCATCCAGGCGCTGACCTTCCGCTCCATCAGGGTGAGCAGGGCAACCCCAACCATGAGGACCGTGAACACCAGGAGCATCTTGATGACGCTGAGGAGGAGGTAGCCCTTCATCTCCGGCGTCACACGACCCCCAGGTCTGCCTGCTGGCTTTCGGCCGAACGATCCAGCGCCAGCCCCAACACTCGTCCGGTGAATCCCATATCTGCGTGGGTCAAGCCGGCAAACGCGGGCCATCGCTCGCCCAACAGCAGGAACGCCTCGGCGGCCGTGGATGGAGCGGTGGGACTCGGCCCCGGACCCGCCAGGACTTCGCCTGCCACCCACCAGGCAGGGCGCGCCATGCCGGGCTGCGACTTGGCCTGGGTGAAGCGCTGAATCCGCCGGTCACGGTTCACGTAGGTGCCGTTCTCCTCGGCCATGTTGGTGATGGGAAGCACCAGGTCGGCATTGCGAAGGCCATCAGGCCAGACGGTACCCAGTACGACGAGGCTTCCCGGCGTGGCAGCGAGCAAGGCCTGATCCGAGTCGGTCAGATCGGCGTCCAGCACGACGATAAGCCCTGCCCCGTCAGCGGAGCGAAGTGCTTCCTCCCAGGAAGGGCGATACCCCAGCAGCTCGGCGCCGGCCAGGTTCGGTGCCCGTTCCCGCCGCAGGGCCAGATCCGGTATGCCGGCGAGCGGCGCCTCATCCCCGAGAGGAACCTGCACCGCAGCGGTTACATCGAGCTTCCCGAGCATCATGCGCACCAGCCCCAGCGACTCGATCGAGGCCCGGCCTGAGGCCAGAATCAGCGCCGACCCTGAGGTGCCGCGGACCAGCTGCCCCAGGCGGTCCAGAGCCGTGTCCCAATCGGTTGCGGTATGGCGG
>DASRIN010000320.1:0-3093 GCA_035649975.1 Gemmatimonadales bacterium | reverse complement strand
GTCCTCGCCGAAGCGGTAAAAGCCGAGTTGGTCGACGTTCAGAGTGACGCGCACCTCGACCTCGGGGTCATCCTCATGCTTCAGGGTGCCCGGACCGAATCGCTCGAAGCGACGTACAATGCGTTCAGGCTCACGGACGATCCACACAATCGCATGCGCATTCTAGGCGACTTGGGTTACGGGTTGAACGAGAGCGGGTACTATGATGCTGCCCGACTGGCCTTAGAGATCGTCGCCAAGTCCAGCGTGATCTATCTGATCAAGGTCAACGCCATTCTCGAACTGATGCAGCTCGAGTCGGCGGTGGGCAACCGAGTCGCATTCGAGCGTCGACGGCAGGGGGCGAAGCAGTACTCATCTCGGATGACCCCGAGCATGCTGGTCGACTACCACTACAAGACCGCGATCGGACTGGCGCGCTTCGGCCAAGTGGACCGAGCTCTGGAACGGGGCCAAGAGGCGTTGAGGCTCGCCGAACACCACCAGTTGAACGAGTGGTATTTCCGCGTCGAGCGCATGCTCGACGGATTAAGGCGGGATTCTGCTTCGGCCAGCGAGATAGAAGCGCCGGCGGAGGCGGATGCCACCCCCGCCGTCATTCAGATGGAAACAGGTCTTCGAGAGTACGCGTCGCTTGCCGCTATATAGCAGCGGCGGGCGCCGCCCTCCGCAGCGTGGTTAGTTGTTGGAGCCCTGGCCCTCTTGGAAGGACGCCTGGGGCTGCTCCGACGGGCCGGTAGCATCGGTACGAGTGCAAGCGGTGCTCAACGCCATTGAGGCGAGTAGGGCCAGAACCAGTCCGTATGATTTGGGGCGAGACATAGGAGGTCCCTTTCAGAGTGGCTGGTGATTGCCCGGAGGGGGATGGGCAAGGCCAAATCTGGGGGCCGATCTTTTCCCGTTTTAGGGCCCATTTGCGACAAATAGGGGCCGTTTTGCGACATTTGCTCCTCGCCGCAGTACCCGCCGAACGCCTGATGCGGCTTCGCTCGCTCGATCCCGACCGATACCAATGGGTCTCCGGGAGTGGGTGGCCAGAGGTCGTAGAGGTGATACGGGCCAAACCCATAGAGATGGCCGTAGTAGACCCCCTCCTCGGGGGCCAGGCCCGGGCCCACGGAATCGAACGGATCCGCCTGCTCTTCCCCTCCTTGCCGCTGTTGGTGTACACTGAACTCGCCCCCGCAACCGCATCGGTACTCCTGCAGCTCGGGCGCTCCGGGATCCGCCGCGTGGTCTTCCACCGGTTCGAGGATGCCCCGGCTTCGCTGCGCACCGCTCTCCAGGCCGAACTGGATCAGAGCGCGTCGCAGCAGGTGATGCAGGCGCTGGGCGGCGCGCTGCAGGAACTGCCTCGGGAGCTGCTGAGGGCCCTCGAGGCAATGCTGCACGCGGGGGACGAGGCGCCCACCGTCACCGCCCTGGCTCACCGGGCCCAGCTGACTCGCCGCACCTGCGAGCGCTGGTTCACCAAGGTCGGGCTGCCCTCGCCTCGGACCGTCATGGTCCTGACCCGGCTGCTGTACGCGCACCGGTTGCTGCTGGATCCCGGATACACCGTCGAGGACGTGGCACTCAAGTTAGGTTACAGCAAAACCAAGACTCTCCAGATGCATTTGCGAGCCGTGTTCGGAGTGACCGCGGGAGAGTTGCGCGTCTCCCTCTCGACCGAAGAGGCCCTGATGATGGTGACCGATCGGTACCTCAAGCCCGTCACCCAAGCCGCCTCATGACCTTCCGGATCCTGGTGGTGGATGACGAGCCGGCGTTGCGCCGCACCCTCGAACGCGCCCTAAAGGCGCAGGGCTACCAGGTCGTATCGGTGGGCGACCCGAACTCCGCCTATCAGATCCTGGCCGAATCCAGCTTCGATCTCGTTCTGCTGGACCTCCGCTTGCCTCAAATGCCGGGAGACACCTTCTTTCTGGCCATCGTTCGACGCTGGCCCCTTCTCAGCGGGCGAGTCATCTTAATGAGCGGCGACCCGGGCCCCCGGCAACCGGAATGGCCCGTCGAGCTGGCAGCTTGTCCAATCCTGGTCAAACCTTTCAGACTCGACACTCTGGTGCACACCGTCGCCGATGTGCTCGCCGCTAACCGGTCTGACCCGGACCTCCTCGAGGGAAACGGGCATCTATGAACTCCGCACCTTCGGCTGCCCCGCTGGATCCACTTACCACGCTGCGGGAATACCGGGCCCTGGCACCCTGGGGCCTTCGAGACCTGGCAGCTCTGGCCGGCGGTATTCTGGACGCGTCCGGGGTCGTCCCAGTCAACGCCGCCGCCCGGGCCCGGCCCAGTGAGCGGACCATTCGGTTCTACGTCGCCCGGGGGCTGGTGAGCCCACCTGATGGTCGAGGCACTGCCGCCGTCTACTCCTACCGCCATCTGCTTCAAGTTCTGGCCATCAAGCTCCGACAAATGGAAGGCGCCACCCTCGAATCCATGGCCAAGGAGTTCGCCGGCATGACCGGTGACCTCATCGAGCGGCGCGCCGCCAGCGCGCTGGGACCGGGGCTACCACCGCCCGACCAGCTCCCCTTGCTCAGAACGCCGGGCACCGGGCGGGGCCGGGTAGGCCGGGCGGTGATGGCCTGGCTCGCGCCCGTGGAAGGACTGAGCACCACCAGCTCGATCTGTCGTCGCATCCCGATTACCCCCGGGGTCGAAGTGCTGATCGACGAGCAGCATCCGGCGCTGCGTCTTAACGGCGATCCGGCGGTCATCGCCGAAGCGCTACGACAGACTCTGGCGTCGCTGGTGGGTCTGGATGCGACCCCCGCCCCGGCACCAGAGCTCCAGTCTGCTTCGGCTTCCAGCTGGAGCGAATCCCGGCCGGAGTCGGAAATGTTCCACGAGTCGGCCCTGGAAACCGAGCGCCCGGGGTAGTCCTCCTCACATAAGGGAACGCACATGAGCACGGTCGTCCTGCTGGTCGTCCTTGCGGTGATCGTCTTGTGGGTGATCGGCGCGTACAACGGTCTGGTCTCGCTGCGGAATCAGGTGCTCAACGCCTGGAAGCAGATCGACGTGCAGCTCAAGCGCCGGCACGACCTGATTCCCAACCTGGTGAACACCGTCAAGGGTGCCATG
>DASRIN010000319.1:0-2794 GCA_035649975.1 Gemmatimonadales bacterium | reverse complement strand
CTTCCCGGCGACGAATGCGTGGTCGGAGTTGTAGTACTCCCACTCCGCATACCGGCCGGCGAGCACAATGTCGTGATGGGAGAGCCACTCACGAATGTGCGCCACATTGCGGGCCCGCTCGTGGTCATACACCACGTACGCGACCGGCATATCGACCTGATTCGCGGCCCAGATGGGGTCCTCCGGCTTGAAGAAGCCGACCCGGTGGCAGTCCTCGATGCACCGCCTGATCAGAGCATCGCCATCGCAGGGCAGCGGCTTGTCCTCGGAGTAAGTGATTTCACAGGTAAGCCCGAACCCACCTGGCGGATTGCAGTACGGGCTGGCATTGCCCTGGACGAAGATCCGGTGGAAGACCGGCTCTTCTGGATAATAGATCCAGTGCTTCTCCGTGAGGTTCTCCCGTCCGACTCCGAAGTTCACGCAACGAACCGAGACGTGCCGAAGGCCCGCGGCGGCCTTGCGGACGTCAGCCGGCGCGTGGGTCCCCATAGCCCGTATGAGGGCCGGCAGCGGCATGGTGTTGATCAGGACATCGTACGGCACGACCGAGCCGTCACTGAGAGTAACCCTGCGATCGGCCGGAGAGACTGTCACCACTCTGGTCTCCAGACGCAGCTCGCCCTTGAGGTGAGGGAGGAAGCCGCTCATGAGCGCCTGAAACCCGCCGCGCAAGGGATAGCCGAAGCGCGCATTGGGGCCCATCGGCTTAGGCGCGGGTGACAGTGCTCCCTCGATCATCTCCTCCAGATTCGGCAGCGGGACCCGGCCGCCCAGCCACGAGGTCTCCATCTCTGCCAGCGGCACCGCCCAGAGCTTCTGGTTGTAAGGAATGGCAAAGTGTTTGGCGATTCCGCGGCCCCAGACCTTGTAGATGAACTCCTCGAAGCTCTTGGGCGTGCCCTTATGGGCGTTGAGCCGGCGTTCGGCCCCGGTGTAGACCCGCTTCTTCCTCTCGACGTTCGACTTCATGAGCGGCTCGAACATGCCCCGCCGCTCGGGCCCGGTGTAGTCGTCGTTGGCGCCGCGGTCGGCGGCGGGTTTCTTGGAGTTCAGCGGGCCGAAGCGGGCCTCGATCGCTCCCACGACACACTCCTTGATCACATCCGGGGGTAGCCCGTAGAGTGCGCCTTGAAAGGGATATCGAGTGAAGACCTGCTTGCTGTAGATCCAAGCCTCCCGGTCCTGCCAGTGGACGTTGTCGCCCAACAGCATCTGATACATCTCGTGGACGTAGGGGTCGTTCGAGAACATGATGTGGCCGGCCATGTCGAACGTGAACCCATTGTCCTCGATAGAGCGGCACCATCCTCCGACCCGGTCGGCCTGTTCGATCAGCAGCGCATCCGCACCGAGGTGGTAGGCAGCGCTGAGCCCGGTCGGCCCTGCGCCAACCACCAGGACCGGCGGAACGGGGGCGTGAGATTCGATATTCTGAGGTGGCATGCGAATGCCCTGAATCCTTTCAATTGCTTAGACCGGCACGGCAGCCTGCGGGGCCAACGCGGCGGCCAACAGTTTCTCCATGGCAGAGACGGTGACATCCCACGAAGTGCCGGCCAGCACCCGGCGCATTTCGGCGCTGCGCCGGCCCCGCTCTGCCGGCGAGGAGGTCAACGCGGTGTCGCACGCGGCGAGGAACTCCTCGGGAGTAGCTCCCAGGTACACGATGTTGCCGTACGGCTCGGCTACATCGGTGATCGGCGTGCTCACGATGGGCAGCTCAGCGGCCATGTACTCCAGCGTCTTCGTCGGGCTGATGAACCGGGTGGCGTCGTTCCGCGCGAACGGAAGCAGACATACATCCCATCCCCGGAGGTACCGGGGCAGATCATCATACGAGCACTGGCCGAAGTAGTGGATATTGGGCCGTCGGGGAAGCGACGCCGGATCGATCTTCACCACAGGCCCGACCAGGACGATCTGCCACCCGGGCCGCGCCGCGGCGATAAAATCGAGCAGCGCCAGATCCAGGCGCTCGTCAATGACTCCGTAGAAGCCGAATCGCGGATGCGGCAGACCGGCCTGGTCCTCTGCCTCGGGTATCGCGGAGGGGTCACCGGGTCGCGCCGTCCGGAAGTGGGCGGCGTCGACGCTGCTGGGGAAGCAGTGCACGTTCGAATGTCGCGCCTGCTTGGCGCGATAGAGGCTGGGACCACCGGTAAACATCACATCAGCGCTCTTCAGCAGCGCTGCCTCCCGAGACAGGAGCTCGGGTGGCGCGCCCAGAAAGAGCGACAGCTCGTCCATGCAGTCGTAGACCGTGGCGGCCGGCCCCAACGCCTGCGCCAGAGGAAGCGCCATGGGCGTGTACAACCAGGCCACCAGCGTCGTCCCCTCGAGCTCGCAGGCGAGATCGGCTATCAGTCGGTCGAGCGCCGGGAGCTGGTCGGGAGGGAACCCGGGGGCCTGGATCGGGGTGCGGGGACGGAGAACCGTGAGGTTCGGCCGCGGCGTTGTGCGCTCCCAGCGAGGAGGTCCTTGGGGATCGAACTCCGGCTCTTCGACGAAAAAAACCGGCCGTTTGGCGGCCAGGCGGGAAAGCAAGTGCTGTGGGCGCTGATACACGAAATTCCAGCGAAGATGAGAGAAGGCGACAATCGAGTAGCGAGGCTGCATGAAGTGCTCGTGCGTTAAGCGATAGAACTCCGATGGCGACCGCTACGTGGGCCCCCAGACCTCCCCTTTCCCAGAGCAGTCCTGCTGCTCCGGCAAGCTCGAGTCGTACTCGATGGCTTCTGGGAAATGCTGCCGGCGCCTGCTTCGTTTCAGCGCGGCCAATCTGGTCATTAGG
>DASRIN010000318.1:0-3637 GCA_035649975.1 Gemmatimonadales bacterium | reverse complement strand
CGGGTGCACGTCCTGGACGGCGCCATGGGCACCATGCTCTACAGCCGCGGGATCTTCGTGAACGCGTGCTACGACGAGCTGAGCCTGAGCCAGCCGGCCCTGGTCCGCGAGGTCCACGAGGCCTACGTCCAGGCCGGGGCGGAGATTCTGGAGACCAACACCTTCGGCGCCAACCCAGTGAAGCTGTCCAGCCACGGACTGGATGAGCAGACCGAGACCATCAATCGGGAAGCCGTTGCCATCGCCCGTCAGGCGGCCGGCTCGCGTGCGCTCGTAGTCGGAGCAATTGGTCCGCTGGGAATCCGGCTGGAGCCCTGGGGTCCCACCGCGCGGGAGGAGGCGATCGGCCACTTCAGCCGCCAGGCTCGGGGATTACTGGAGGGTGGAGTCGACGGATTTATTCTCGAGACCTTCAGCGACCTCAACGAGCTGGAGGCGGCGCTCTGCGCCATCAAGCCACTGACCGATCTGCCCACCATCGCCCAGATGACGGTCGGACAGGATGGCAACACCAGCTACGGCACCACCGTGGAGACCATCGCCGCGCGACTCACGGAGCTGGGAGCCGACGTAGTAGGACTGAATTGCTCGGTTGGTCCCGCAGCCATGCTCGACGCAATTGAGCGCATGGTAGAGCGGACCGACCGTCCGGTCTCGGCTCAGCCCAACGCCGGGTTGCCCCGCGCAGTGGACGATCGGCGGATCTACCTCGCCAGCCCGGAGTACATGGGCTCATATGCCCGGCGGATGATTCAGGCAGGGGTCCGCTTTGTTGGCGGCTGCTGCGGCACCACACCAACCCACATACGGCAGATTCGCTCTTATGTGGCCAGTCTGCAGCCCAGGCTGGTCCCGAGTGCTGCCATTGAACCGGTTCCACCGAGTCGAGTCAGCCCGGTTCCCCTGGAACAGCGGTCGGGCTTGGGCCAGAAGCTCGCGGCCGGCGAGTGGGTCTCCACCATCGAGATCGCTCCACCGAAAGGCTGGAATCCGGCCGAGCTGATCGAGCAGTGCCGGATCCTCCGGGAGGCCGGGATCGACGCGGTCAACGTGCTGGACACCGCCAGAGGACAGAGCCGGATGGGAGTCATTCCAGCGGCGGTGATCGTGCAGCGCGAGGTGGGGCTGGAAGCCGTGTTTCATTACACCTGCCGCGATCGCAACATGCTGGGAATGCTCAGCGACCTCCTCGGCGCGGCAGCGGCAGGACTTCGGAACGTGCTGATCGTGACCGGCGACCCGCCGGCCATGGGTCCCTACCCGGATTCCACTGCGGTGTTCGATATCGACAGCATCGGGCTGACCAACCTGGTGCACCGGCTCAATCAGGGCCTCGACCCCGGCGGGAACTCCATTGGCGAACCCACCCGCTATGTGGTCGGCGTCGCTCTCAATCAGGGCGCGGAGCCGGACCGGGAGCGGGAGCGGTTTGGCTGGAAGGTCGAAGCAGGAGCCGACTTCGCGGTCACCCAGCCGGTGTTCGACCCTGAACGTCTGGAGCATTTTCTGGAGCGGGCGAGCTCTCCCATACCGGTCATTGCGGGCATCTGGCCTCTGACCTCGCTCCGGAACGCGGAGTTCCTGGCCAACGAGGTGCCCGGCGTAGAGGTGCCGCCACGGATCATCGAGCGGATGAGACGGGCGCAGGAGAGCGGCTCAGCAGCCGCCCGAGCCGAAGGGGTTACGATCGCGGCGGAAATGATCGACGCGGTGCGCCGCATGGTGTCGGGCGTGCAGGTGAGCGTTGGAGCGGGACGGGTTGAGCGCGCGTTGGAGACCCTTACACAAGCGCGATAATTTTCCGATACCTCGCCTCTACCTGCTGTACCCCCAGGTTGCTCAGATACACCTTCTCGACCCCGACCTCTCGCAGCATCCGCACCGACCGGGCGCAGATCTCCTCGGGCGACATCCCGGATGCGAATTCTCGGGTGAGCTCTGCCGCCGGTACCGGGAAGAAGTCAGCTAGCTTGGTCAGGGTTGCCGGGCTGGCACTGCGGTAAAGGAACACTCCGAACACCCCTGGATACGGCACTCCCCTTCGCTGCGCTTCGGTCACAAAGCGCTCCACCGCACGGATGCTGTGGTGAGACACGATCTGGGTGAGATAGAACTCGGCTTGGAATTGCCGGTCCAGGAGAAAACTGACCTGCTCCTCTGCCGGCCGGTGGGGATTGGCCCACCCGCCGAGGTCGAGGCCGGGCACCCGCTGCCGGATGAGGCTGCGGAGCTCGCGGGCGTGCGGCACACAGCGCGGTGGTCCGGCGGTATGATCGCCACCCAGCACGGTAAGTGCCTCAAACCCATGTGAGGCTGCCCGCGACGCATGCATCTGGCAGTATTCGATCGAATGCTTCGAGGTAAGAAACGGAACGATCAAGCGGGGATCGACGTCGCCCGCCAGGTTCGCTGTGAGGTGGGCCAGGTTCTCCTCCTCGGAGAGCCCCACCGCATTATCGGTCAGAAAGATCATCGTGTCATGTCGCGCGAGCCGCTGGATCGAGTGGTACATGTCGATCCAAAGCTCCATGCTCTCCGCGGAGGAGAGCCCGGTGCGCGGTGGGCGTAACTCGACTGCGACTAACGGGCGCTCCTGCCGGAGCCGCTGGAGCACCGTCGAGGCGGGGCGAGACACGGTTGGCATGCTGGACAGGAAAGTTAACCAGGGCGACAAGTCTCTTTCTCAGGTTATCTTCCCGCTGAATAGTCGACCCTCACCACGAGCCGGAGCATGCCGACCCTCTCAGCAGCCGCACCAGCGCTCACCATCCTGTCCGAAGAAGAGACTCTGTTCCGGGACGCAGTTCGGGAATTCGCCGAAAGCGAGATCCGGCCCCATGTCCAGGCCATGGACGAGGCGGCCCAGTTCCGCCCCGACCTGCTTCCCAAGTTCTTCGAGCTGGGGCTCATGGGGATCGAAGTGC
Source organism: Gemmatimonadales bacterium (assembly GCA_035649975.1). GTDB lineage: Bacteria > Gemmatimonadota > Gemmatimonadetes > Gemmatimonadales > GWC2-71-9 > CAVVWJ01. The sequence continues at coordinate 713 of DASRIN010000318.1, read as the reverse complement.
CGGAGGGTCAGGGAGGGAGCGGCGGCACCATCTTCATGGCCGTGCTGGCGATCGAGGAGCTGGCCCGAGTGGATGCTTCGGCCGCGATCTACGTCGATGTTCACAACACTCTCGTCAACAATGCCATCCTGCGCTGGGGCAACAGCGAACAGCAGGCCCGCTATTTCCCCCGACTCACGGCCGATCTGCTGGGGGCCTTTGCCCTGTCCGAGCCGGGTAGCGGAAGCGACGCCTTCGCGCTGGCGACTCGGGCGGTGCAGCGGGGCTCGGACTGGCTGTTGACCGGCCGGAAGTTCTGGATCACCAACGGGGCTGAGGCCGGCCTCTTCATCGTCTTTGCCAATGCCGATCCCCCGAAAGGATACAAAGGCATCACCGGCTTTCTGGTCGAGCGAGGCTTCCCCGGGTTTTCCATCGGAAAGAAGGAAAACAAACTGGGCATCCGCGCCTCGAGCACCACCGAGCTGATTTTGGAGGATTGTGTCGTGCCTGCGGCTAACGTGCTCGGACCGGTCGGCCAGGGGTACAAGATCTCGATCGAGACCCTGAACGAGGGAAGGATCGGGATCGGAGCACAGATGATCGGTGTGGCGGCCGGGGCACTCCAGGCCGCCACCACCTACGTCAAGGAGCGGCGGCAGTTCGGAAAGGCGATCGCGGAGTTCCAGGCGGTGCAGTTCCAAGTGGCTCAGATGGCCACCGATCTGGAGGCC
>DASRIN010000317.1:0-2460 GCA_035649975.1 Gemmatimonadales bacterium | reverse complement strand
GTTTTCTGCAGTGCCTCCGGTTTCTACCCGGTGGGAGCCGGACTTGGTGTCGAAGACCAGCGAGACCTGGTCCGAGCTTCCGTCCTTGGGGCGCCAGAGGGTGAGGTTCAGCTGCTTTACCCCGCCGCCGTCGCCCCCACTGAATTGGACCATCCACAGCGATGCGGACACGCCGCGGATGGAAGCGTCGGGAGCGTGCTGGCAGCTTCCAGGACCGCTGGCCTGATGGTTCTTACCTCCGACCTTCCCACTGATCGTCAGCGTGGGCGCGGCGTTGCCTTCAGCCGTGCTCTGAAGTTTCTGGCGCTGCGCCGCGGCCTCGCTGCTCAGAGAACACAGTAGTGTTAGGGCAGTCAGCAGGACAAATCGGGGCATGGTCTCTCCATGGCGAGGCTCGGGTACGACATCTAGATTATGAATTCTACCAACAGGGGAGTCCAGATGACCTACGAGGACATCGTCGCCCTGCTGGGGTATGCCGGGGGACATGACCAGCTGGTTCGCATCACCACCCGGTCCCATGCCGAGGTAGTAGGGATCCCGCTCAGTGTGGACACCCACATCACTGCCCACGAGGTCTATCTCAGGCCGGCAGGCGATGACGAGACCGAAATTGCCGTATCTCTCGCCGCGATCGAGGCGGTGGAGCTGGTCTGACACCTCCTGCGCCATCCTACCAAGGTGATCGTTTCGTTGTGAAACATCCAGGGCGGCCGGTCCGTAAGTCACCAGCAATGGGGGACTGTGCTACCCGGGAGCGGGAATAAGGAATGGACATGGAAGCGCTTTTCGCGATCACTTTCATCTTTGGCGGAGGAACGCTCTTTCTTCTCTCCATCAGCCCGGTGGGCAAAGCTCTGGCCGACCGGCTGCGGGGGAACGTTCCTCCGGCGCATGACCCGGAGCTCCTAGCCGAAGTGGACGCATTGCGGCAAGAGGTGGCGGAGCTGCAGGAACGGGTCGATTTCACCGAGCGCATGTTGTCCAGCAAGGAACGGCGAGAGCTGGAAAAGGGAGAACCGACCCGATGATACTACAAGCTACTCCTCCCACGCCGCCCACGCTGCCGTTTGATCCCAACCTGATCTTTCAGTCCGATGGCGGGCCACCGGTCGTGCTCCTGATCGTTATCGCAGCCCTTACGGCCGCAGTGATTATTCTGTGGCCGCTAATGCGTGCCTTTGGCCGCCGGCTGGAGGGGCGAGGGACCGGAGACCCGGCTCTTCGGGCGGAAATCGACCATCTGCAAGCGCGGCTCGGCGAGGTGGACAACCTGCACCACCGGGTGGCGGAGCTGGAGGAACGAGTGGATTTCACCGAGCGGCTGCTAGCCCAGGCTCCGCATCAGGGACGAGTCGGCGGACCTATCGAGGGGAGCGGTCGGTGAGTCCGCCAGGCGAGCTCGCGATGTTTCTGGCGATCGGGGCCGCAGCTATCGGTCTGTTCTTCGGCCCTATCGGCTCGGCGGTTGCCCAACGGCTGTCCGGCCGCCAGGGAGCAATCGACCCCCATGCTGAAATCGAGGACCTGGGCGGACGAGTCACGGCTGAAATGGACAATCTCCGCCACCGATTGGCCGAAGTCGAGGAGCGGCTAGATTTCGCTGAACGGCTCCTCACCCAGGATGCACCGGCGAACCAGTTGCCCAGGGGAGCGCAGCAATGATCACCCGTGAAGACATCCAGTCATTTCTCGACCGTCTCGGCGGGGGCAGTCTCAGCGTCAAGGAGATCGAGCCCAACCTCTGGCTCAGCCGCACCGCCGACGACGCTGAGGTGGTGGTCCACTACGCTCCCCCGGTGGTCATTCTGCGGGTCCGCGTAATGGAGCTGCCGGGCAGCGAGCCTCGGCGAGGGGAGCTGTTCCGCCAGCTGCTCGAGTACAACGCCCGGGAGCTGGTCCACGGGTCCTACGGCTTGGAAGGCAATCACGTGGTGCTCACCGATACGCTGGAGCTCGAGAACCTCGACTACAGCGAGTTCGAGGCCAGCTTCGACTCGATCACGCTGGCGTTGGCCTCCCATCTTGGCGCGCTGGCTTCCTACCGCGAAAGGTGAAGCGTCATGGGAATCTTTGACCGTCTCTCCACCATGCTGCGGTCCAACATCAACGATTTGATCTCCCGGGCGGAAAACCCGGAGAAGATGCTGAATCAGTTGATTGTCGATATGAAAACCCAACTGGCCAAGGCCAAGCAGCAGGTGGCCTCTGCCATCGCCGACGAACGAAAGCTCCAGGCCGACGCCGAAGCCCTGAAAAAGCAGGCGGAGGACTGGGAACGACGGGCCATGATAGCGGTTCAGGAGGGAAGAGACGACCTGGCCAAACAGGCCCTCGGTCGGTACAACGAGCAGCTGCAGTCGGCCCAGCAGCTGCACGAGACCTGGCTCCGCCACAAGACCGAGACCGACCAGCTCAAGCTGTCGCTGCGCCAGCTCAACGACAAGATCGAGGAGGCCA
>DASRIN010000316.1:0-2476 GCA_035649975.1 Gemmatimonadales bacterium | reverse complement strand
GAAGGCCATCGCGAATTTCGGGCTTCGGGCGGGTATGCCGGTCGGAGCCGCGGTGACGCTCCGGGGCGCCCGGATGTACGAGTTTCTGGACCGATTCATCAATCTGGCGGTGCCGCGGATCCGCGATTTTCGCGGGCTGCCCAGCCGCAGCTTCGATGGCCGAGGGAACTACACCTTCGGCATCAAGGAGCAGATGATTTTCCCCGAGATCGATTTCGATCGGGTGGAGAAGATCCATGGGATGGACATCACCCTGGTGACCTCGGCCGATCGCGATGACCTGGCCATGGGGCTGCTCCGGGAATTGGGATGGCCGTTCCGCGGCGAGACACCTCAGAGGGTTGCATAATGGCAAAGACTGCCTGGATCGAAAGAGCAAAGCGCACGCCGAAGTTCAAGGTGCGCACGGTGCGCCGCTGCCAGCGGTGCGGTCGCTCCCGCGCGGTCCTGCGGAAGTTCGGCCTCTGCCGTATCTGTTTCCGTGAGCTCGCCTTGAAGGGGGAAATCCCAGGCGTGCGCAAGGCCAGCTGGTAAGGGGAACGAGAAGCATGAATCTGACCGATCCCATCGCGGATATGTTGACCCGGATCCGGAACGCCTGCTCGGCGGGTCACCGGCGCGTGGACATACCGGTGTCGAAGCTGAAGAGCGAAGTCGCCCGGCTGCTGCGGGACAATCACTACATCGCGGACTTCAAGATCCTCGATGACGGTGCCCACGGCGTGCTGCGACTCTATCTCAAGTATCACAACGAGGCCCCGGTCATTCGGGAGCTTCGCCGAGTTTCCACTCCCGGCCTTCGGCGCTATGTGAAGTGTCGCGAGCTGCCCCGGGTGAAGAATGGGCTCGGCATGGCCATCGTCTCCACTCCCCGCGGCCTGATGAGTGACCGCGAGGCGCGGAGTGCCAATCTGGGCGGCGAGCTGCTCGCCGTGGTCTGGTAGGAGGTTCGATGTCGCGGATTGGGAGAAAGCCGGTAACAGTCCCCAAGGGCGTCACGCTTCAGGTTCAGGGGAACTCCGTGGCGGTCAAAGGCCCACGTGGTGAGCTGCGACGCACCCTGCATCCCGAGATGCAGATCGCCTTCAGCGACGACCAGTTCACCGTGGCCCGCCCCAGCGAGGAGAAGCGGCACAAGGCGCTGCATGGGCTGACGCGCACCCTGGTGCAGAACATGGTCGACGGCGTGTCCAAGGGGTTCAGCAAGAGCCTGGAGATCCAGGGAGTAGGCTACAAGGCCGAGGCCAAGCCCTACGGTGTGAATCTGATCGTGGGCTATTCCCACCCGGTGAAGTACGAGGCGCCCAAGGGCATTAAGATCACGGTGGACAACAACACCATGGTCAAGATCGAAGGTGCCGACAAGGAGCTGGTCGGCCAGGTGGCGGCGGAGCTGCGGGCTGTGCGACCGCCCGAGCCGTACAAGGGGAAGGGCATCCGCTACGTGGGCGAGCAGGTCCGCCGCAAGGCCGGCAAGACGGGAGCCAAGTAAGCATGCGCACCATTCACGGTCCCAAGACTCGAGCGCAGTTGCGCTACCGCCGCCACCTCCGGGTACGCCGCAAGGTGAGCGGCACGGCGGAGCGTCCCCGCCTCGTGGTGTACCGCTCGCTGAAGCACATCTATGCCCAGTTGGTGAACGACGAGCTCGGGGTCACTATTCTCGGCGTCAGCGATGCGACCGAAGGGTTACAGCCGGATGGCGCCGGCAAGGTGGGGCGGGCCAAAGGGACCGGCAAGCTCTTGGCCGAGAAGGCCAAGGCAGCGGGGATCGGCAGGGTAGTCTTCGATCGCGCAGGTTATCGTTACCATGGTCGCGTGCAAGCCGTCGCCGACGGCGCCCGCGAAGGGGGATTGGAGTTCTAGATGGCAGAGGAGACGAAAGGGGCACCGGAGCTCGAGGGCACATCACTGGAAGGTGCGCCTGCGCTGGATGCGCCTGCCGAAAGCCCGCCAGCAGCCGGGCGGCCCGCCGGGTCGGACCGCCCACGAGGCCGTGGTGGACGTGGGGGCGAACGGGGTGATCGTGGCGGACGCGGCGGACCCCGGCGGGACCGGGGCGACCGCGAGCGGACCAGCGATCACGTGGAGAACGTCATTGCCATCAACCGGGTGGCCAAAGTGGTCAAGGGTGGCCGGCGCTTCTCCTTCAATGCCCTGGTGGCAGTAGGCGACGGAAAGGGCAAGGTGGGCATCGCCACCGGTAAGGCGAACGAGGTGTCGGAGGCCGTCCGCAAGGCCGTCGATGCGGCCAAGCGCTCCATGATCGAACTGCCCCGCACCGGGTCCACGATTCCCCACGAAGTTGTCGGCGAGCATGGGGCGGGACGAGTACTGCTCAAGCCGGCCGCAACGGGAACCGGTGTGATCGCCGGAGGGCCGGTGCGGGCGGTGCTGGAATGCGCCGGCATCACCGACATCCTGACCAAGAGTCTGGGATCGACCAACCCGCACAACATGGTACGGGCGACGATGC
>DASRIN010000315.1:0-2148 GCA_035649975.1 Gemmatimonadales bacterium | reverse complement strand
CCGCGACCGCGAGCGGCAGCACGATGACCGTCTGCAGCAGCGAATGGTCGAACTTGGTGCGGGTCCGGGTGCGCAGGTACACGAACACGAGGGGAAACACCAGCAGCACCGCCGCGATCATGAAGAGGCCGGCCTCGACCCAGCCAGGGGCTAGCCACCCAAGGTATCGCCGCAGCGCCTCCCCGGAGGCGAGCACGCCGTCACCGCGGAGCGGGTCCGGGGCCGTGGCTACGTCGCGCGATGGCAGGACGCTCACGGCCCAGGTGCCGAGCACGAACAGGATGGCCACGGCGCCGTAATAGGCGGTCAGGCGGGCCACCGCCGGCCACAAGGCCAATGGTTTCGCTCGGATGGACTGGAGACGGTTCGCCATCATGGTCGAATATGCTCTCGCGTTCGGCCTTTGTCTCTTTTCCCGACAACGAACCCCAGGAGATCGGCCATCGTAAACTTCCCCGCCACGTGGGACGGCAATTCGGGGCGCCAGTTCGGCCGCGACGCGCGGAACGAGCTCGGGTCGTGATCGAGGAGACCGACCAACACCTCTCCCACGATGCGGCCCCCGACCTCGCCCAATCGGTCGCCGTTGCTCTGGACCTCGGATTCCTTCAGGACGTAGTACCAGAGCGGGGTTTCCAGATCCCAGCCCATTGAGCCCAGAGCGGTCTGCTCCCGGGTGAGAGGAGTAGCGCCGATATGGCGCGCGATGGCCTCGCCGGACGGGAGGCCGACCGCGTGGCCGCGCTGGAGATCGCGGGCGGCCAGGCTGTGAAAGGCCTCGACCTCCACGTCCCCCGTAATCGCCTGGGGCAGGTGCATGATGGAGCTGCAGAGGCGGCCATCCAGTTTCTTGGCGCGCTGGGCCGGCGGACGGCCAGGAAGGTCGAAGAACCCGGCCCAGTCCACCACCCGTGATGCAGGAACCGCTCGAAAACCCACGAGGTCGGGAAAGAGCGGCACCGGTCGGTCCCCGGCGTTGACCCGGTAACTCTCGCGAAGCTGACCGTGCCCGTAGCGATAGGCGGCATCGGCGAACTCGAGAGGGATGAAAGGGTCGGCAGCGGGACGATAGTAGCGCGACCCGCCGGCCAGGAGTGCGTCGGTCAACCCGCCACCGATCACCTCGGGCAGAAACTCCCGCAAGATGATCCACTGGTAGTGCCAGACGACCAGTCGCTGGGCTTCGGCGAATATGGCGTGCTCTGCCGTGCCCGTCTCGCGTAGCCAGTCCACGATCCGGTTGTGAAACTTGGAGAACAGCACCTGCATCTGCGCCATCAGCAGGTGAGAGTCGTTGCGGGGATCCACGATGATCGCGATGCCCTGGGCATTGCGCTGGAGGTCCTCAGCCTGGCCCGCATCGTTGAGGCCGATGAGGAGCTTGGCGGGATCGTTGACGTCGTACAGGTAGGGATCGCCGGTCGAGCCGGAGCCGTAGAGGAACTCGAGATTCAGCTTCTGACGCCGGACGTTCTTGAGCGCCTCGATGTCGGCCCGATCCACCAGGGCCGAGCGGTCGGCGGTTACGTCGTGCGCGATGAACTGGCCGAGAAAGGGCCAGCCGGCAGCTCCCGAGGCATCGTCCTTGCCGTTCGGGCTGAGCTTGGAGACCTCGGCTCCACACGACGTCCCCAGCTCACGGAGGAAGGCCTCGTCGCTCGGCAGCGGGGGCAGCTCGGGGAACATTCGCCGATAGGCGCCGGTGGATGTCGGGGCCGTCTCGGCGTCCTGGTCCAGCGCGGAAGCGCGGCTCGGCCCCAGGCAGTGGTGGGGTACGGGGGAGTGCGTGACGGGGTTGGTCGTAGTCATTGGCCTGACCTGAGGAGTACCCGCGCAAGGTAATAATGATGGACTGCATCTGTCGCAGTCCTTCTCGAGTTGCCCATCGAGCCTCGCAGTCGGCTAGAGGCGCCGCCCACGAAGGACGGTGACACCGGATCCTTCAGCCAGGAAGGCCGACCGCGGCTCGGCCCCGAGGTACCCCGCAAACCCGTTCCCGTACACCGCTTTCACGTCACAGTCGAACCGCGCTCCCTCCGCCTCCCAGACCCGCCATGGTGGATGTTCCACCCGATACTCCTTCGTCCCGCCGTCGCGCTGGACCGTGTAGCCCCAGTAATGCTCCGTGATGAATTCGGCTTCGGAGCC
>DASRIN010000314.1:0-2734 GCA_035649975.1 Gemmatimonadales bacterium | reverse complement strand
GCACGACGCCGGCCGCCACCAGCGCAGCCGAGCCTCCGGATGAGCCCCCCGGCACCCGGTCCGGTGCCAGCGGGTGCTTCACCCGGCCAAAGGCCGAGTGCTCGGTTGAGGAACCCATCGCGAACTCGTCCATGTTAGCCTTGACCGCAATCATGGCCCCTGCCGCCCGGAGCCGCCCTACCACGGTCGCGTTGTAAGGCGAGACGTAGCCCTCGAGAATGCGCGATGCGCAGGTGGAAGGCTGCTCGACGGTGACAATGTTGTCCTTGAGAGCGAGCGCCATGCCTGCGAGCGGTCCGGGCTCGGCCATGCTATCGACTCGCGTGGCCTCGGCGTCGAGTAGATCCTGCGACCAGCTCAGCGTGGCATTCAGGCCTTCCGCGGCCGCGAGGCGCTTGCCGGTCTCAGTCGCAACGGCAGCTGCTCCGCTGACGACTGTGCTCACTGGTCCTCCATAGCGCCGTGTCGAGGCACCAGAAAGAAGCCGTCCTTGAACTCGGGTGCCAGCTCAGCCGGTGAACGGGCCAAAGCATCGGCCCCGGGAACATCCTCCCGCAGAGTCACCGCGGGAGGTCCGGGGAGAAATGGTTCGGCCATGCGGTCAGTCGGGACCTCGTTCAGCTGCGCGACATAGTCGACGATCCGGTTCAGCTGCCCGACCAGTCGTGCCAGGTCCTCGTCCCGCACGGCCAGCTCAGCCAGTTTGGCCACGTGCAACACCTCATCACGTCCGATGCTCATGCGCTCTCCCATTCGCGTTCCAGTCCGGCATACGCAACCAGCAGCTGCTTGGTCCCGACTTCCTCGTCATCGAAGGCGACCGAGACCTTGAGGTCCCGTCCAGTCCCAATGAGTCCCTGGATGGTTCCGCTGCCGAATCGGCGGTGGCGGACCCGCTCGCCTTTGACGTAGCGCGGACTGTCTTGGGAAGCCTCTTCATCTGCAGGGCCGCGGGGCCGCGAGGCCGCGGGGCCGTCGAAGCTTGCTGCCTGCGGGATGCCAGCCCGACTCCACTGCTCCGCCGCCCTGCCGCCTCGCTGCCCTGCAGACCAATCCGGCGCCCACAGTGAAGTCGTGCGCCGCTCCTCCACGATGCCGGGTGGAAGTGCCTTGAGGAAGCGAGAGGCAATCCCGGGCCGAAGCTCGCCGCCACGGCGACGGGCGCGGGCCCAGGTCAAGTACAACTTATCCTTGGCCCGGGTGAGCCCGACGTAGCACAGCCGGCGCTCCTCCTCCAGGCCGGCGGCCTGCTCTTCGGCCCGAGCCAACGGAAAGAGTCCGTGCTCCAACCCGGTCAGCACCACCACCGGCCATTCCAACCCCTTGGCAGTGTGCAGCGTCATCAGGGTAACACCCTGTTCCTCGCCGATCACGGTATCGGCCGAGGAGAGCAGCGCCGCCTCCGCCAGGAAGCGCTCCAGCGGACTGCCTGACTCATCCTCGGCAGGAATGACTTCCTCCGACCAGTTAGCCGCACTGGCCACGAGCTCACGAACGTTCTCCCAGCGATCGGCGCCCTCAGGCCCTTCGGCCAGGAGAACCGCCTCGTAGTCGATAGCCTGGATAATGTGTTCCAGCAGGTCAGCCGGAGCGAGGTGTTGGAGCCGAGTCGCCGCGTCGATTACGTCGGCGAATTTCCGGAATGCCTCGCGGACATTGGGACGCAATTCCGGAATCCGGTCTGCAATCCGGGCTGTCTCCAGCAGAGGCTTGCCCCACTGGGACGCAAACCGATCGAGCGTGGCCAAGCTGGTTTCGCCCAAGCCGCGGCGGGGAACCCCGACGGCGCGGAGGAAGGCTTCGTTGTCCGCCGGGTTGGCGACCAGCCGGAGGTAGGCCAGCAGGTCCTTCACCTCCCGGCGCTCGTAGAAGCTGATGGCACCGATCAGCCGATAGGGAACCCCAGCCCTGCGGAACGCCTCCTCCAGGGCACGGGATTGGGCATTGGTGCGATACAGCACTGCCATTTCGCTGTAGCTCCAATCGGACGCCCCGCTTCGCTTCTGCAGCTCGCGAACCACCCATTCGGCCTCATCTCGCTCATCCGCGGCGGCCACCAGCGTCACCAGTTCGCCACCCCGGCGTCGGGTGGTCAGGGTTTTTCCAATCCGCCCGCTGTTTTCCGCGATGATCCCGTTGGCCGCATCCAGCACTATCTGGGTGGACCGGTAGTTTTCCTCCAGGCGAATCAGCTTGGCACCGGGAAAGTCTTTCAGGAAATCCTGCATGTTCCGTACGTCCGCCCCGCGCCAGCCATAGATAGACTGGTCGTCATCACCCACCGCGCAGACGTTCCCGTGCGCACCCAACAGGCGGATGAGCTGGTACTGCGCCCGGTTGGTGTCCTGGAACTCATCCACCAGGATGAAGGTGAACCGCTGCTGGTATGCCCGCAGCCGCTCGGGATGCTCCCGGAAGAGCGTGAGCGGATGCAGCAGCAGGTCGTCGAAGTCCATCGCGTTCGCCGCCTTGAGCGCCGGGCCCATGGCGGCATACACGTCGGCGCAGACCACGGCCAGGCGGTCGAAGGGCGAGCCCGATGCGAACTCCGACGGCGGCACCATGCGGTTCTTCGCCGCCGAGATGAGCGACTGCACCGCGCGCGGCGCGAACAGCTTGGTGGAATGGCCGCGCTGGTCCATCAGGCGCTTGATCAGACTCAGCCGGTCGTCTTCGTCATAGATGGTGAACCGCCGGGTGAAGCCGAGCAGTTCCGCCTCGCGGCGGAGCAGTC
>DASRIN010000313.1:0-2706 GCA_035649975.1 Gemmatimonadales bacterium | reverse complement strand
CATCGGAGACGCCCAACTGGCCTCCGCCGACCTCGCGACGGGCTCCACCCTTGAAGCCCCATCGATGATGACCCGGAGGTCTCCGTTGGACTGGACCAGGACATCCTTGAGATCGTAGATCCCTTCGGCAGGAACGTTCAGACCCTCGACGATGGCGTTGCCAGGCAGCGGCCCTCCGTCACCCGGCGTGGTGGTCTCCCGGACGGTGATGGGTCCCATGGTGCAGAAAAAGACCACACCGTTGCGGCTGGGCCTGTCGCTAAACCAGCTCCGGCCCATCGCCTCGACTCTGATCCCTGGCAAGTCCGCCCGGATCTCCTGTCCATGCCTGACCTCGGCCTGGCCCATCCGCTCCCGCAGACGATCCGATTGGGAATAGCTGGTGACACGTGCTTTCATGATGCACCCCCTGGTGGTACGTGAAGACATCTAGCCAGAAGCTCGGCGTCTTGGGGGTCCCTCTGACGTCTTGGCGGTGGCGTGGGGGAGAGCTAGGATGCCGGAGGGGCTTTCAGTGGCTAGTGATTCTACGTTAGGAAATTCGGCGGCGGGCGTCAATAACTTTTTTGCCGCAGCCTTTCTCTCCGGAGCCATTCCTTGGCTCGTTTCTCGTAGTAGCTGAACAACATCGGGTACAGATCGGATTCGACCGTCACAAAGTCCAGATGCTCCTTGGGGTCCATCGTATATCCGGCGCGAAGCTCGTCGGTGAGGGGACCGGATCCGACCTCGATGTCATCGTTGCGGGCCCCATCGATCAGGGCGATCAGCTCTCTCAAGCTGAGGGGCCGCGCTGATGAGGCCGGCCGGCAGGTCCATCTGGCTCCCCCCGGCTCCTGAAACTCGTCCACCACCCGATAGAGGATGCGCCGGCCACCCCGGCGCCGCCGGGCGCGGAAGCTGATCACGTCCTGAGTAACCGAGTCGAGCACGATTCGGGCGATCTCTACCTCACCGCTGAGGTAGTCCGGGAGGTACTCCCCACCCATCCAGCTCGGGTGGGTGCCGCCCAGTTCCGAGCGGGTCCCGGCATCGAGGCTGGCCTCGAAGAAGCGGCTGGGGATCTCGTGGTGCTTGGCAGGTGACTGCGCGATTACCAGGCTGCGGACCATTCGGCGGCGGTTCTGGCCCTTGATGTTGGAGAGGATGGCGGTGACCGGATCCGGGTGGTCCCAGTAGGACGAGGGACGGAAATCGAAGTCGAAGCGGGACATGTAAATGCCCTTTCCTCTCGCCGGCTCTGCCTGCCCGCCACCCTGACGGAGGTGGCCCGAAGAGCGGACGGGATGCTACTCCCTTCCGGTCAAGCAGGGATCAAGTGACGGTTTTTTCGCCGACTACGCGCCCGGCGGGCTTCGGTGGTGGTGGCACTCGACTTGCCCCTCGACGCCGGCTCCGACGGTCTTCACTTCTCGACCAATGAACGGTCAAGCACTTACGCTGGCGGCAGATTCGACGACGCCACAGCAGCCGGAGCAGTTGTGATGAGGGGATCCTACAAGCAGTGCGACTCGTGCGGCAAACGAGCCCTGAGCATCGCCATCCGGTGTCCCGGTTGCGGCCGCGACCTGCCGGCCAACCCAGTGCCGAAGGGCAGCGGCCTGGAGCTGGGGCGTTTCCTTACGCCGAAAGGGGTAGCCGCGGCCCTCGCCGTTGGGGCGGTTCTGGTTTCGGCCAAGTCCGCCCGAACTGCCCAGCCCAAAGAAGAGAAGGCGGAGGTGGAGTCCTCCATGGCGGCAATGGGCTCGTTGGACACGTCAAGGGTCGCCGCACAGCCGGCCGAGAGCGGCAGCGAGCTCCGCGTCGCCCGAAGCTGGACGGAGGTGCGGAGGTCGCGGAACGTGAGAGCCCCGGTCGAGGCCGTGCTCACGCCGGGCGACACGGTACTGGCGGACTCGCTCGGACGGGGGTGGTACCGCGTGTCGTTTGAAGGAGAAGTACTGGGTTACGCCCATCGCTCGGGGCTCGCACCTTAATCCCGAGCTCAGCGTCATTGCGAGGCCGCAACGCGGCCGAAGCAATCTCGTGGCCGCTGCTGCCGGGCAGACTCGGCCGGATCAGGGCAGGTAGTAGACCGGATTGGGCAGCTTGAAGATCCGCTCGGCGAAGCCCCCCGCGAGGTCGCTCTCCTGATCTCCCATGCTCAGAATGATCGTATAGCCCTGCTCCGCAATCTTCCGCCGCTCCGGTGCCTTGAAGTCCACCGCGCTCTTGAAGTGTGCCCCCTCGGGAAGCAGGATGACCCCGGTCGGATCGTAGCCCTGTTCCCGAAGATTTCGCGCAGTGGCCTCCCGCAGGTTGGGTGGCCGGCCGCTGATGAAGAACACCGCCACGCCAAGCTCACGTGCGCGTCGGGCCAGCTCTCGAGTGGGGGCGAGTGCCTGGGACTTGGCGAGCGCCTGCCAGGCGCGGAGACCGCAGGGGCCCTGCTCCAGGTCGCACCCTCCGCCGACGACTCGGCCCCACCCGTTCAGCCGATAGGCCGGCCAGTTCGAGAGCGACGTCTCATCGATGTCGAGTACGATCGCGGGCTGCTTCGCTGTCTTGGACCGCTGTTCCAGCCATTCCTCTGCCCGAGCGACGACCGCCGAGAAGTCCCTGTCGTATCGGCCGGAGCTGATGTACTCCTCGACCTGCCGCTGCGCTTCGTAGAGACGCGGTACGTCCGACGAAGCGGCGGCCGGGGCCACGGCGGCAGGGGAGCCG
>DASRIN010000312.1:0-2480 GCA_035649975.1 Gemmatimonadales bacterium | reverse complement strand
ACTCGGGGGGAGCACTGCTAGCGCTGGAGACCGGGTCCGGCCGGGTGATCGGGTCGTCCCGCTATCACGGCTACGATGCAGCGGCCGACGAGGTCGAAATCGGCTGGACCTTCCTGGCCCGGTCGCATTGGGGTGGGCAGTACAACGGCGAGATGAAGCGGCTCATGCTGGAGCACGCCTTCCGCTTTGTCGGCCGAGTCGTCTTTCTCATCGGTCCGGCGAACTATCGCTCCCAGCGAGCGATCGAGAAGCTCGGCGCCGTCCGCATCGGAATGCGGACCGATGGCTCGGGCCGCTCGAGTGTCGTCTTTCAGATCACGGAGCGAGACTGGCGCACCAGGCTCTAGCGAGACCGGCTCCTCGCGCGCACTATCTCTCGGTATGAAAGAAGCCGGCATCGATCACCTGCCCGTGATCCGCGAGGTGTATCCCTACCTGTGCGTGCGCGGGGGCGCCGCCGCGATCGATTTCTACGTCCAGGTCTTCGGGGCGCAGGAGCTCATGCGGCTCACCTATCCCGACGGCCGCATCGCCCACGCCGAGCTGAAGCTGGGTCCCGTCACCCTGATGCTATCGGACGAGCATCCGGAGTACGGCCTCCTGAGTCCGCTAGCCTACGGCGGCACCGGGGTGGGGATCCATCTGCATGTAGACGATGTGGACGCGCTGACGACGAGGGCAGTCGAGGCGGGTGCTACCGTGCTCCGGCCTCCTACTGACGAGGGCCACGGCGAGCGGCAGGCCAAGCTGCGCGATCCCTTCGGGCACGAATGGCTGCTGGGACATCAGCTCGAGGCGTTATCGTCGGAGGAGATCCAGCGCCGCTTCGCTGACGAGTTCGCGAAACCCGCCGGCCCTTAGCTCATAACGCCAGGGAGGAAACCCATTGCACCAGAAGCTCGTCTCCGCGGTCATGCTGGGCAGCTGCCTCGCACTTTCCGGTCCTACCGCCGCGCAATCGCAGCAGTCGGCTCTCACATTGGAAGCAGCAACCCGGATCGCCGACGCCGCCCAAGCGGAGGCGACCCGCAACAAGTGGAATGTGGTCATCGCCGTCGTGGACGTCGGCGGGTATCTGATCCATCTCCGGCGGCTGGACAATACCCAGCTCGGCAGCGTGGCCGTGGCCGAGGAAAAGGCCAAGTCGGCCGCTCTGTTCCGGCGTCCCACCAAGGCGTTTGCCGATGCCGTCGCCTCCGGGAGAACCGGCGTGCTCCGGCTGCCCGGGGCTATCCCGATCGAGGGGGGCGTTCCGCTCCTCGCTGGGGATCAGGTGGTTGGTGCTATCGGGGTGAGTGGGGTTACCGCGGAGCAGGACGGTCAGGTCGCCCAGGCAGGAGCAAAGGCCTTCACCAAGCCCTGAGGGCGCCCGGCCGGCTCAGCGGGCATCCTTCACTCGGGTGTCGGTCGCGAGCCAATTCACCTCCCAGGTCTTGCCGCCATCGTCGGAGAACGACTGCTCGAAACGGCAGGAATCCGGGGTAATCGGTGATATGACGAACCGGACCAGGATGGTGCGACCGTTGAACTCCTCCTGGGAGAGGAACTCGCCGCGGCCGTTCCTGAACTCGCCGATCGAAGGCTCTGACAGCGTGCCACCCCTGCTGCTGGCGAAGTTGAGGCTCCACTGGCGCGACTGTGGGTTATACAAACGCAGGCTCAGAGCTTCCAGGTGGCCCGCCGGCCCGTCCACCTCGAGCTCCACCAGGTTGGCTCGCCCCTCCCAAACTTTCCGGACCACGGTTGTCCCTTCGTACTTGACCCACGAGGTAGAACCGCTCAGGGGTTTCTCCAGGCGCGACAGGCGGGTTTTCCAGGTTCCGATCTCGAAATCGAAATCCCGCTGCCCATCCCGCTTCCCGGTCTCCTGGGCCGGGAGCAAACCGGGTAGCAGGGCCAGAGCGAGCCCGCAGAGCAGTAGTCGCTCTCGCCAGCATCTGGCTGCATGCATTCAGAGATGTCCTCAGGAAGGGTTACCACAGATGCCGCCACAACCTCCGCAGGCAGCGCGGTCGTACTGACCCTACGCGCCTGCGGTCAGGCCGGTTTCGGAGGTGGAAATCTCACCATGCACCTGGTCTCGAACCCGCCGCGTACGTTGTACAGCGTGGTGACGTCCAGCATTTGCGGCTCCAGCAGCTTGAACAGATCCTCAGCGATCTTTGCTGTGGCGTGCTCCTGAAAGATCCCCACGTTGCGATAGCTGGTGACGTAGTACTTGAGGCTCTTGAGCTCGACGCAGCGGTCGGAAGGGACGTACTTGATGGTCAGCGTGGCGAAGTCGGGGAGACCGCTGTAGGGACAGACCGCGCTGAACTCCCGAGTCTCCGTGACGATTTCCTGGTCCGGGCCCGCGTACTCGAAGGTCTCCAGCACGGCGACGTCGATCGTCTCCGGGCCTACGAACGGGATGGTCCTGCCTTCGGCGATGGCCATGCTGGGATCCGGGTTGGAGTCTGGTTAAAAGATAAAGGGTAAGC
>DASRIN010000311.1:0-6000 GCA_035649975.1 Gemmatimonadales bacterium | reverse complement strand
GGGAGAGGAGACGCCCCCGCCCCCCGCGACGAAGGTCGCGGTGGAAAGCCCGGTCGCTGCCAGAGCCGCCACTTCCACGCCCGAGTCGTCCGCGGTCGGGGCCTCTCAGCCGCAGTGGCACATCACCATCGGTGTCCCGATTTTCGGCCTTCTGGGCCTCCTGCTCGCCATAGGGCTGCTGTTGGTATGGCGCGGGACCCCCCGCCGCGCCGCAACCGCTGGCCAGCCCCGCCTGGCCGTGCTCCCCTTCGAGAATCTGGGCGACTCGGGCGACGCCTACTTCGCGGGCGGTGTGACCGACGAGGTGCGAGGCAAACTGGCTGCGATCCCGGGGCTCGAGGTCGTCGCCAGCCTGAGCTCGAACGTCTATCGCGACAACCCGCGTCGGCTCCCGGAAGTCGCCCGGGAGCTGGGTGTGAACTACTTGCTGGTAGGGAAGATTCGCTGGCTGCGGGGACCGGCCGGTTCGAGTCGGGTGCGGGTGAGTCCCGAGCTCATCCGTCTGGTGCCTGGCACCGCGCCGACGACCCGCTGGCAGCAGCCGATCGATGCCGCGCTCACCGATGTCTTCGCCGTGCAAGCCGACATCGCCACCAAGGTGGCCGACGCGCTCGGCGTCGTGCTGGGCGACAGCACCCGCCGCGAGCTGACGGTAAAACCCACCGAGAGCCTCGCCGCGTACGACGAGTTCCTCAAGGGCGAGGCCGCCGCGCAGGATATGAAGGCCGACCAGGCCGGTCTGCGCCGGGCGATCGCCTACTACCGGCGCGCGGTGTCAATCGACTCGACGTTCGCTGAGGCCTGGAGCCAGCTCTCCCGCGCGCAGACTTCGCACTATTCGAACGGCATCCCCGACCCGGCCATGGGGAATGCGGCACGGGTCGCGGCCGAAAAGGCGCGTGCGCTCAGGCCCTCGGATCCGCTGGTCTACCTGGCTGCCGGAGATTTCTACGGCAGCGTCAATCCGGTAGACAACCCGCGCGCGGTGGCGGAGTACAGCCACGGGGTGCGCCTCGCGCCGGACAACGTGGACCTGCTCAGCGCACTGGCGAGCGCCGAGACCAGCCTGGGGCAGTGGGACGGCGCGGCCCGACGCCTCGCCCGCGCCTCGCAACTCGACCCACGCTCGGTGACGGTAGCCCGCCGGCTGGCGGCGGTGCACATCTGGCTCCGCCACTACCCAGCCGCGGACTCGGCGGCCGACCGCGCGGTCGCGCTGGCGCCCACCAGCCCGGCCATGGTCTCGCTCAAGGTGATGGTCGCCGTCGCCCGAGGCGATCTCGACAGCGCCCGGGCAATCATCCGAAGAGCGCAGAGCCGGATCGATCCCGCAGTGTTGTACCCGTTCTTCGCCGCCTACCAGGACCTGTACTGGGTGCTCGATGGCGCGCAGCAGCGGGAGGTGCTCGCCGCGCCACCGAGCGCGTTCGATGGTGACCGGGGAAGCTGGGGTCTGGTCCGCACGGGGCTGTACCAGCTCCGCGGTGACCCCCGGCGCATGAGAGTCTACGCCGACTCCGCTCGGCTGGGATTGGAGGCGCAACTCCTGGCTGAGCCGGACGACTGGCAGCGCCACGCGCTCCTCGGGCTGGCGCTGGCGTATCTGGGACGGAAGTCAGAGGCGATTCGCGAGGGGCAGCGCGGTGTGGCGTTGATGCCGATAGGCCGCGATGGCTACTTCGGGCCTTACAGCCAACTGCAGCTGGTGCGGATCTACCTGCTCACCGGCGAGCCGGAGCTCGCGCTGGACCAGCTCGAGCCGCTGCTCCAGGTTCCCTTCTATCTCTCGCCCGGCTGGCTCCGGATCGATCCCGCTTTCGATCCACTGCGGAAGCTTCCCCGCTTTCAGCGACTCACCTCGGCCCCCATTGTCGATTCCAGCGTCCGTGGTTCGATGTAGAAGTAGAGCAGGACATTGGGAGTCACCCTGACTGGGGACGGACCGTGAAATACCTCATGATGATCAAGCACTCGGAGAACCATCGGAACGACCCCATCCCCCAGGCGCTGCAGGACGCGATGGGCGAGTTCGTGGGCGAAAGCTTCAAGAGCGGCATCCTGAAGGATACCGGCGGTCTCAGGCCGACGTCGGAGGGCTTCCGGATTCGCTCCAGCGGGAAACGGCTCAAGGTGACCGATGGGCCGTTCGCCGAGGCCAAGGAAGTCGTCGGCGGCTATGCCCTGATCGAGGTCGGCTCCAAGGAGGAGGCGATGAAAGTGGCCCGGGACTTCATGGAGCTGCACCGGCTGCACTGGCCTGAGTTCGAGTGCGAGTGCGAGGTCCGGCCGCTGGATGGCTAGAGAAATCGTGTTCAACTCCCGTAGCGGAGCGGTGTTCCACGGCCTTATAGTTGACGGGAGCTGGCTCCGCACGAGGCCTCATGGACGACGCGACCCCTTCCGGACCAATCTGGCACGGCGCCACTGTACTGGTCGTGGACAATGACCCAGTCATGCGGAAGCTCGTTCGGCGTACCCTGGAAGCCGAAGAGTTTCACGTCGAAGAAGCCGAGGACGGCGAGTCCGCCCTCAACCTCATTCAGTCCCGCGAGGGACCCTTCGATCTGGTGCTCACCGATCTCTCCATGCCGGGGATCGATGGGCGGCAAGTATCGGAAACGCTGGCCCGCTACCGACCCAGCGTGGCGGTTCTCTGCATGTCGGCCGATCCGGATTCGGTCCCCCGGATCGGCGTCTCGGACACACCCGTCCGGGTGATGGTCAAGCCGTTCAATGCCGACGATCTGTATCATGCGGTTCGGGACGCGATCACTCGCTCCGCCGATCTGACCGCGATCGCTGAGGACGAGCTGGTCCTGGCGCACGCTGGGCTGAGCAAGTTTGCGAGGGCGCTGGAGGCCAGTCGAACCATCCGGGTGCACACGCTGGATCTCGTGGTGGCTGCCCGGGAGCTGCGCCGGCTCCGGGAGCCGGGGTAGGGTTTGCCGGGAGGGCAGGTTCGTAAACGAAGGGGGAGAGCGGACCAAGCAGCTCTCCCCCTTCGTTTTCTCACAACCAGCTTGGCTTACCTGGTAGCGGCGATGTTGTTCAATGTCGAGGTGGCAACCTCGTAGCCGCGCACCTCTGGGCTACCGTCGATTACTCTCGCCAGGCTCTTCAGCACCTGGGGATAGGTCTCGCGGCTATAGCGGTCCGCGCTTTCCTTGGTGTCCCACAAGCTGATAGCCATCACCTGCTTGCCGTCGTGGCTGACGAACGTGATTTCGTCGGTGAAGCCGTTCTGCTTCTGCAGCAGGGGCAGGATCTCCCGCTCGAAGGTCTTGGTTAACTCTTCCCGCTGATTGGACTTCAGGTTACAAGAGACGTGTCGTGAATACATGAAATTCCTTCCGGTATATGTGGGCCACTCGTGCGTAATTAAGTGCTTGCTAGAATTGAATATAGCAAGCTGTACCAGAATAGTCAAGCTCAGGTCCCACCTTGATGCAATGGGGAGGCTAACTTAACTTTCACGTGTTAATCAGGTTGCCGGACTCGAGGAGGCAGGGTTGGACGTTTCATTGGTGATCAGACAGCGGTTGAAGGAGTTCGGTCTGGAGCAGCGGGACCTCGCCCGGGCGGCGCAGGTGACCGAGTCCTATATCTCCCAGCTGTTGACTCGCCGGAAGGCGCCTCCCGCGCCCAACCGCACCGACATCTATGACAAGATGGACCGGTTCCTGAAGCTTCCTGCCGGGGAGCTGGCGCGACTGGCGGATGGCCAGCGAAAGCAGGAGCTCCAGAGGGAATTGGCCCGCCAGCCCACGGCCTTGTTCCGCGAGGCCCGTGAAGTGGTCCTCCGGAAGTGCGCTCCCGATAAAGAAGCACACGTGCGTGCCATCTTTGAGAAGGAGCCCTTTGGTGAGCTCGAGCGCCTGGTCACCCAGACACTGCTGGATGTGGTCAAGGGAGTAGCCACAGAGGAGCTGGAGAATGACGTCTGGCTCCGCATGGTGGCGGAGCTCAGCCACCGGAGCTATGAAGAGACTCGGGTGATCGTCCTCGAGTTCCTCGACACCGACATCTTCCACCTGTCGAGGGAACATTGCGTCTCGTTCTTGGAGCCCCTGATTCAATCCTGGGACATCGACCTCACGACGTTCGCCATTGACATCGTGCTAAATCCCAGAGTGGTCTCTGGGAATGTGAAGCGTTTCGAGTTCATCGAGAGGAAATCGCTGGAGGTGTCCATGGAGGAAGCGGGGCTCAGAGAGTTCCTAAAGGATCCTGCGCTCAGCGGCACAGCCACCGAGGAGGAAGTCGCCTTCCTCAAGCGGCTGAGATTCCAGGGCAAGCGGCCAACTCCACTCTTCTATTATCGGGAGTTACAGAACTTGAGAGATCCGCTGCATTTCCATACGCCTGCCCCCGACCGTGGTCGGGATTGACCGGTGTCATTGGCCTGCACTACGAGCGTCAGAAAAGCCAGGGTTGAGAAGAGGCTAGTAGGCCAGGCTGGAGAGCCCGACGCCCGCGCCCGTCCCGAGCACATACCCAGCGGCCGTCAGCAGCCACGCGTGGCCCCCGGGGTGGGGGGCTCGCCCGCCGCCGGGCAATACGTAGCTATGAAGGAGAGGTACGGACACACCGCTGGCCGTTCCGATCAGACCGCCCACCAGCGCATCCGACGGGAAATGCTGGTCGGCCCTGATTCGCAGGTTGGACGTGAACCCGGCCAGCAGGCCCCCGATCGCGGCGATCGCCACGTGCTCCGTCGATCCAGCGTCGGGGTGGGACAGCAAGTTATCCGTCGCCGCATACGAGGCGGCGGCGAAGGTGGTCGCGGCGTGGCCGGAAGGCATGGAGAGGAAGGCGTGCTCCGTCGTGACGTCGTAAACCCCACCCGTCGGGCGCTCCGGCGCCGGCAGGTAGGTGAACGGCCTCGGCCGGCCGATGGCGGGCTTCAGGAT
Organism: Gemmatimonadales bacterium; assembly: GCA_035649975.1. Taxonomy (GTDB): domain Bacteria; phylum Gemmatimonadota; class Gemmatimonadetes; order Gemmatimonadales; family GWC2-71-9; genus CAVVWJ01. The sequence goes on along the minus strand of DASRIN010000311.1, from coordinate 1,090 downwards.
CTGGGTACAGGCCTGCGCCAGCAGCAGCGATTCTCCATAGAGCACGAACGGCCGCCGGATCACGTTGCCGAACCCGTGCACGCCGGGCTGCGACAGCAGGGCAAGGACGGGCGGACCGGCGAGCGTCGCCATGAGGACCACATCACTCGCCTTTTCGGCGCTGGTGCTCGGGTTGCCGATCGCGTTCCGGTCTATTGCCCAGTCAATGTTCGAGGGATTCAGCCCTCCCTCGGGAACGGCCTGCCGAGTGACCGACAGGCCGAGGCCGATCGCATTCCCGGCCAGACCAACAGCACCCAGGACTCCGTCGGTCGCCCAGTGCAGCTCGGGTAGAGCAACGGAGCTGGCTGGTACGCCGGCATTCCACGACGGGAACACGGGGTCGGCGATCGCCGCCACCGTTGCGAGGGCAGGAGCCTGCGCCCGCGCGTGCTCCGCCGGGCTCAGCAGCGTCGCTCCGGCTGCGAGGCCCGCGGGGACCAGTCTCAAGAGAAGGTGGTGCACCAGCTACAGCACCTTCACGATCCACTCTCCCACGAAGTAACCCACCACGGCAACGCCGAGCCCGACCAGGAACATGTCGAGGCCGCTGCGGAACACGCCCCGGCCGGTGAAGAAGCTCCGCGCGGCGCCGACTCCGAAGTGGGAGAGCATCGCCAGGGCGAAGGCGGTCCAGATCGCGCCGGGGCCGGTATCGAACAGGAAGGGTGCGACCGGGATGAACGCTCCGAATGCTGTGGCGATTCCCGTGATCCAGGCCTCCCGCATCGGAGTGCTGGTGGCCTCCCCGATCTTGAGCTCCTCGCGAACCTTCTCCTCCAGCGCGCGCTGCGGGTCCCCCATGACCTGGGTGGCGAGCACCTCGGCCTGCTGGGCTGGGATACCCTTGGCCTGGTAGAGAAGATTCAGCTCCTCCCGCTCCAGCTCGGGCATGAGCCGGATCTCCTCCTTCTCCATGGCGATCTCGTGCTCGAACACCTCCCGCTCGCTCTTGGCCGCCAGATATCCGGAGGAGCCCATGGAGAGGGCGTCCGCCACCATGCCGGCCAGACCGGCCACCAGCACGGCGTGCTCGGCGGCCTGGAGATTC
>DASRIN010000310.1:0-3616 GCA_035649975.1 Gemmatimonadales bacterium | reverse complement strand
AGATTCTCGGCATAGCTGCTGGAGGCGCGGACGTAGACCTCGCGGCCCGCGAGATCATCGAGCCTCCGCAACGGGGGCGCCCCGGGGCCGGTAACCACGATCTCCCGCACGCCCCGGAAGATCGGTTCGGAGAAGTCCACTCGGAGTTCCCGCTCCGGGGTGACCTGGATGGTGCCGACTGCCAGGTCACCGCGTCCAGCGGCCAGCCGGGATATGAGCTGGTCCCTAGGCACCGGGATCATGATGCATTCGATCGGGAGCGCTCCGGTCTTGAGCTTCCGGTTGAGGGTCCGCTCGAACTCCTCGACCGCTTCATACGAGGCCCCGCGAAGGCGGCCCCGATCCTCGAAGTACAGCGTCCTGCTGGACGGCACGAGGACCCGAATGGCCCGCCTCCGGACCATACTGTCGAGGTCGAACGTCCAGCGTTGCGAGACCAACCGGCTCAACTCGGTGAGAGTTGGATTGGAGAGACTGTCGTCGGCAGCAGTCGGCTGGGCTTGCTCGGGCCGAGCTTCGGCTGCCCCGACTGGCGACGGAGGGCGGTCCGTACTGCACCCGAACGCGACCGCAACTGACAACATCCAGTGGGTCCTTTTGAGACTCATGCTCAACCCCGGGCGCCGGTCGTCTTGTGGAACGGGAAGTGGTACTCGAAGAAAGCTGGAAGGCTCAGACGAGGTCAACCTGACTCAGGACCCAGCCTTTGATGGGGAGCCCGATTGGAGATGGTGTCGGGTACCGCCCGGAAATTTCGATCTCATTAATAGGCACCCCTCCACAGGAGCCCCCAATGGGGCCACTAACCCGGATCGTTCACCGCTTGGTTCCGGCCACGCTCGCGCTCCTCGCCGCGTGCGATCAGGATACCACCACCGAAGCCACTGCCGGCCCCTCGCTGGCCACCTCTGATCTCAGCGCGCTGGCCGCCGAGGTCCGCCTGCTCACGGCAGGGCGAGGGATTACCCCGCTCCGGCGACCGCCCCAGGTGCGGCCGGAGCTGGTGCAGCTCGGCCAGGCGCTCGCATTCGACAAGATCCTGAGCGGCAATCGCGACATCGCCTGCATGACCTGCCACATGCCTCGATTCGCCACCGGCGACGGCCGGAGTCTTTCGATCGGCCAGGGGGCGGCGGGGCTCGGCACGGACCGGGTGCATCCGGAGAGCGCGTTCATTCCCCGAAATGCGCCGCCCCTCTTCAACCTGTTTGCCCTCCAGCCGCTGTTCTGGGACGGACGGGTCTCGCGGGATGCCGCCGGCGTATTCCACACACCGGCGGCAGACAGGCTGCCAGCGACCATGACTCAGGTGTTCGAGTTCGGGACCCTGTCCGCGCTGCCGCTGTTCCCGGTTCTGTCGCGCTCAGAGATGCGGGCGGATCGGGACAACGAACTTGCCGAGCTGTCGGATAATCAGGAGCCGCTGATATGGGCAGCGCTGATGGACCGGCTCGGTCGCATCGCTCAGTACCGCCGCATGTTCGAGGCGGCATATCCCGGTCAGCGCTTCGGGCAGATGACCTTCGCGCACGCCAGCAATGCCATCGCGGGGTTCTTCGTGGAGAAGATGGCGTTCACCAACTCCCCCTGGGACCGGTTTCTCGCTGGGGACGACGGCGCCATGACGGCCGTGCAGCTTGCCGGGGCCAAGAACTTCATGAGCGCCCGGTGCTCGATCTGCCACAACGGTCCCGCCTTCACCGACAACCTGTTCCACAACGTCGCCGTCGCCCAACTGGGCCCGGGCCAGGGGGACGGAGGCGGGCGGGACGACTTCGGCCGGATGCGGGTCACCGGGAATCCGACGGAGCAGTACGCCTTTCGCACGCCAGCCCTCCGAAATGTGGAGCTGACCGCTCCCTACGGTCACGACGGCGCCATCATCGGTTTGCGGGACTTCGTTGACCATTACAGCGAGTCCGATGTCAAGCTGCGGAGCTTCGCCATCAACCAGCTCGAGCCCCTGCTGCAGGGCAGCGTCCTGCCAACCGCGGAGGCCATTCTGGCGACCCGCGATCCACTGCTGACTGGAGTGGTCTTCCCGCCTCAGGTTGTGGACGAGGTGACCGAGTTTATGAAGGCGCTCACCGATCCTGCCGCCCGCAACCTACGTCGGCTCACTCCCCAGAGTGTGCCAAGCGGCCTGCCGGTAGACGACAGCCGGGGGGACCTCGCCAGGAACTAGCGCGTTTGACGCTCTCAGCGCCGATCCGTAAGTTCTCTCCGGAACACAGTCGTGGTCCGGGGAGCAACCGGGCATGGACAGGCCCATCAGCCAGCTCATCTCCAGCGCCGAAACAGGTGACGGAGCGGCCGCGAGCGCGCTGTTCGCGGCACTCTATCGCGAGCTGCACACGATCGCCGAGCGCGAGCTCCATCGCGGTGGCTCCGAACTCACCCTCGGCACGACTACCCTCCTGCACGAAGCCTACCTCAACATCGCGGGGCGAGAGGGAATCCAGTTCGCCAGCCGGCCGCAGTTCCTGGCCTACGCGGGCCGGGCGATGCGGGGACTGATGATCGACTATGCTCGTCGCCGCCGAACTCAGAAGCGGGGCGGCGAGTTCTACATCACCTCGTCGGGGGCGGACGTGGCGGCCAAAGAGGATGTTCTCCCCGACGATCTGGAGCAGCTTGGCACCGCGCTCGACACCCTCGCCGCAGCGGATGCCAGCCTGGCCCAACTGGTGGACCTGCACTTCTTCTGCGGCTTTTCGTTGGGCGAGGTGGCCGAGCTGCGACGAGTGTCGGAGCGAACGGTGCAGCGGGACTGGCGCAAGGCCCGGCTCCTGCTCCATCGCGCCATGCAGGAGTCCTGACGCCCTCTCCCCATCGTGGCACTGGGATGACGCACACCAACACCGAATTGCTGGCGACTCTGCACGCGTTGCTGGACCAGGCGCTCGACCTCGCGCCTCTGGAGCGGGAGGCGTGGCTCTCGCGGCTGCGAGTGGAGCAGCCGGCGCACGCAGCCGAGCTGGAGGCGCTGCTCGGGGCAGAAGCGGGCCTCGACGCGAAGGGATTTCTGTCCGGCACCGCGCTCGCGGCGCCCGGGCTTTCCGGGCAGCGGCTAGGCGCCTACACGCTCGAGCGTCCGTTGGGCCAGGGCGGGATGGGCACGGTGTGGCTCGCCCGGCGCAGCGATGGCCGCTACGAGGGCAAGGTTGCGGTCAAGCTGCTCAACCTCGCGTTGCTCGACGCGGTCGGGGCCGAGCGCTTCCGCCGGGAAGGAACTGTGCTCGCCCGCCTCAGCCATCCCAATATCGCCCGCCTGCTCGACGCCGGGTTGAACGCTGCCGGCCAGCCGTTCCTGGTGCTGGAGCACGTGCAGGGCGAGCGGATCGACCACTACGCCGATGCCCACCGCCTCCCGCCGGAGACGCGGGTCCGATTGTTCCTCGACGTGCTGGCCGCGGTTGCCCACGCCCACGCGAACCTGATCGTCCACCGCGATCTCAAGCCATCCAACATTCTGGTGGCCCCCGACGGCACCGTGAAGCTACTCGACTTCGGCATCGCCAAGCTGCAGGAGGAGGGAGGCGCGGGAGCCGAAGCCTCGACCCTCACCGATGTCGGGGGTCGAGCCCTTACCCCGGAGTACGCAGCCCCCGAGCAG
>DASRIN010000309.1:0-8217 GCA_035649975.1 Gemmatimonadales bacterium | reverse complement strand
GAAGGGATCGCCTACCGCGCAGATTCCCCGGCTGGAGGCGACAGTGCAAGTCGACAGCAAGCTCGACGAGCCCGTCTGGTCTCAAGCCACCCGCCTCACCGGCTTCTGGCAATATCAGCCGGTGGACGGCCGGCCGGCCGAGGAGAAAACCGAAATCCTCGTCTGGTATGCCACCGACGCCATCCACTTCGGCATCATCGCGCACGACAGCCGCCCCGGCTCGATCCGTGCCACCAGTGCCGACCGGGACAATATCGACAACGAGGATCATGTCGTCATCGACCTCGATACTTTCTTGGACCGGCGGCGGGCGTTCTTCTTCGGAGTGAATCCGCTCGGGGTCCAGACCGACGGGGTGCGGAGCGAAGGTGCCGGCCAGGTCAGCAGCCTGATTCCTGGGAGCGTGGACAAGAATCCCGATTTCACCTGGGAGTCGAAGGGACGGATTACCGCTCAGGGCTACGAGGTGGAGATCCGGGTGCCCTTCAAGAGCCTGCGCTACCCCGGCAGCGGCCTGCAGAGCTGGGGGTTTAATGCCACCCGGGTGGTTCAGCGCACCGGCTACACGGATACCTGGACCGATGTCCGCCGCGCCAATGCCAGCTTCCTGGGGCAGGAGGGCGCGCTGGGCGGTTTGGAGGATATGCGCCACGGCATGACCGTGGAGGCGCAGCCCTTCGTGACGGCGACGGCCAACGGAGCCCGCGACCAGGTCAACGGAGAGTTTATCCGGCAGGATGTTGATCCTGATGCCGGTCTCAACCTCCGGCTGGGCTTCAGCAGCTACGCCCTGGACGCCACGCTCAATCCCGACTTCTCTCAGGTGGAGAGCGACGAAGGGCAGGTAACGGTCAACGAGCGTTTTGCCCTCTTTTTTCCCGAGAAGCGGCCGTTCTTCCTCGAAGGCATCGAGCTGTTCGGTTCGCCGCAGACTCTGGTCTACACCCGGCGCATCGTCAGTCCCAAGGGCGGCGCCAAGCTCACCGGCAAGTTTGGTCAGCTCGGCGTGGCTCATCTGACAGCGCTGGACGAGACCGGTCCAGACGATGCGTTATTCAATATCACGCGGCTGCGCCGGGATTTCGGCCGCAATTCCATCGCCGGCGTAACCTTCACCAATCGAGACCAGTCCGGGAACCACAACCGGGTGCTCGCCGCCGACTTCCGGTACGTCTGGAATCTCTACTTCGCCCAGTTTCAGTACGGGCGCTCCTGGACTAGCGACGCACTCGGCAGCCGCAACGCTCCCATCTGGCAGGCGGAGTTCGATCGGACCGGCCGAACCTGGGGCTTCAATTATCTCCTGAACGGCATCGGCAACGACTTCGACGCGCAGGCAGGCTTCGTCAACCGGCTGCGGAGTGGGGTAGTCAACGGGCACTTCTTCAATCGGTTTACCCTCTATGGACAACGGGGAGCCCTGCTCGAGAACCTTACCGTGTTCTTCGGGCCGGAGCGAACCTGGCTGTACGACGACTTCGGCTTCGAGCCTGGGCTGGAGGGCAGGGAGCAATTCGACGCCACCTTCCAGCTTCGCGGCGGTTGGGAGCTGAACGGACACCTGGAGCGCAACTTTGTGACTTTCCAGGACAGCAGCTTCGCCGGGTACACCATCGGCAGTGCCACCGGCCCTGCGTATCTACCCGCGGAGGACTTTTCCGGCGGCACCTGGCTGGCAAAGGTGATCACTCCCACCTGGCGGCGGCTGAATGTCGAGCTTTCGTATCAACGAGGCAGGGCCGCCATCTTCCAGGAGGGGGTAACCGGGACTGGGTGGGTGTTCAGAGGACAGGCCGAGCTCCGTCCGGTCTCGACCATCCGAGCGGTGGCCACCGGGACCGTGTTCCGGTTGTCGCGTCTCGACGGCAGCGAGTTCGCCCGTTCGACCATCCCCAGGCTCAAGGTGGAGTATCAGCCCAACCGGGCGCTATTCTTTCGGGTAATTGGCGAGTACCGCTCCGAGCGCACAGCGGCACTGGTGGATCCCGCCAGCGGGGATCCACTGTACATCGACGGGGTGGCACAGCCCGCCACTGAATACAACGGCTTCCGGGTGGATCTGCTGGCCTCCTATGAGCCTACCCCCGGCACCGTTGCCTTCGTGGGCTATGGCAGCACGCTCGAGAGCGACGAGGAGTTCAATTGGTCTCGCCTGGAGCGGATGTCCGACGGCTTCTTCGTGAAGTTGGCGTACCTGCTCAGGCGGTAGGGGTAAGTGGGTAAGCGGGTAAGCGGGTAAGCGGGTAAGTAGGGAACCGGGAGGAGCGGAGAAATCGGATGAAACGGTACCGTGTGCGTGAGGGACAACAGCTCGACCTCCACCGGTTCGACCCGGACGACACCAGCCTCCTCAAGGGCGGAAGGGAAGAGGCTCGCGAGCAACTCCCCGCCATCCTGGAGCGGCTGGACGAGGCCCAGGAGCGCCTCTTCGCGGGTCACGAGCGCAGGTTGCTGGTGGTGCTCCAGGGGATGGACACCTCGGGCAAGGATGGAACCATCCGCCACGTGATGCGGGGGTTCAATCCGCAGAGTACCCGGGTGGTCTCCTTTCGAAAGCCGTCGGAGGACGAGCTGGATCACGATTTCCTCTGGCGGGTGCATGCCAAGGTTCCAGCGCGGGGTGAGGTGGCGGTCTTCAACCGGAGCCACTATGAGGACGTGCTCATAGTCCGGGTGCACAACCTGGTGCCCAAGGCCGTATGGAAGGAGCGCTACGATCAGATCAACGCCTTCGAACGGATGCTATCCCAGGAAGGCACGACGATTGTGAAATTCTTTCTTCACATCAGTCCCGACGAGCAGCGGAAACGGCTCCAGGCCCGGCTCGACGATCCCAAGAAATGCTGGAAGTTCCAGCACGGCGACCTGGAGGAGCGCAAGTTCTGGAAGGACTACATCCGGGCCTACGAAGATGCGCTGGTGAAGACCTCAACCGACTGGGCCCCCTGGTATATCATCCCCGCGAACCAGAAGTGGTATCGCAATCATCTGATCGGCTCCATTCTGATGGAGACGATGGATCGGATGAATCTCAAATATCCCAAGTGCCAGACGGCGGGTATCGTGGTAGAGTGAGCGCAGCGAAGCATCTTTGGCTAGGCGGTCTCACTGCGCTGGTGCTCACAGTGCCCGTGGCCGCCCAGCGCGACCACGAAGACGGGCGGTGGCGCAAGGCGCGCGAGCAACTGGTACAGCAGCTCCGCCGCGTCGGTATCCAGGACTCGACGACCTTGGCCGCGATGGGCGCCGTGCCCCGTCATGAGTTTGTCCCGCCGGAATACCGCGTGGCGGCATACGAAGACACCCCTTTGCCGATCGGCTCCGATCAGACCATCTCCCAGCCGGCGGTGGTGGCGCTGATGACCGAGCTGGTCCGGCCGGGTCCGGGTCGACGGGTGCTGGAAGTGGGAACTGGATCGGGCTATCAGGCCGCAGTGCTCGCCCAGGCGGGGTGCGCCGTCTGGACTATCGAGATCTTCGCGGGGCTGGCGCGGGACGCGAGCCGACGGCTGAAGCGCCTGGGTTATTCCCGGGTGCGGGTGCGTCACGGGGACGGGTATCTGGGGTGGCCCGCCGAGTCGCCTTTCGACGCGATCTTGGTGACCGCCGCCGCCGATTCTATCCCTCCGGCGCTCATCGACCAGCTCGGATCCGGAGGTCGGCTGGTGATGCCGGTTGGCGATCCCGACACCGACCAGGATCTCATCCTGGTGGACAAGGACAGCCTGGGCCGGGTCACCACCCGGAGGGTCATTCCGGTTCGGTTCGTGCCGCTGCTGCGCGGCGTTCGCTAATCGTTGTCGCCCGATTCGATCTCGACCACTCCCCCATCCGAAGCCCGCACTTCGACCTCCTTGCGCCCGGATGGAGTGTCGACCTGCACCTCGAAGAAGAGCTGACCGCCCTCCGTTTCCTGACCCACACTGACTGCGGTTCCCCCGGCGGCGGCGGCGGCAATCACCATCGCCTGGTCCTGGGTGACCGGCGGCGGAGTGGCGATGCCGAGGTCTCCGGCGAATTGAGTGTTGGGGGGATCGAACCTGGTGCTCGGCCCGGAGCTGCTGCAGCCGGAGGCAGCCACGGCAGCGACCAGTGCCAGAGTACAGGGAGCAAGGAGTCTCATGAGGTTACCTCCTGAGAGGCGATGGGGATACTGAAGGCTTGTCACTGGAACAACTCGCGCTCTCCGTTTGTGACGGGCGGCCGCCTAGCTCCGACTCGGCCGGTACAGGCTCCAGCTTTCCAGACCCTGGGATACCTTGCTGTGCCCCAGGAGCCGATACCCGAATTTCTCATATAGGGGGAGATTCCGAGCATCCTCGGTGGTCAGGGTCACTCCACTCGAGCCCGGGTCCTGTGCTGACAGATGGTGGACCGCCTCGAGCAGCGCTCGGCCAAACCCACAACCGGCGTCGGCCCGGCGCACTCCAATCATGTTGAGATGATGATGCGGTGTGGTAAGTGTGTACTCGGCTCCCGAGCTGCTGAACCTGTCATAGCGCACCCGTGCGGCGGTGCCTAGCTCCTGCCAGACGGCTGCGCGTTTCTGGCTGAGCGCCTCGGGCGAGGGGCGTTCGCCCGGCAGCGTCACGACCGCGACGGCGGTCAGGGTGCCGGTCTGGTTTCGTACCCCAAGCAGCGGCTCCTCCCGCAGCACCCGCGCGGCCACGAAAAGACTGATCAGTGTGGCCAGTCTGCGATCGTAATCCTGGCTCGAGTCGCCCAACACGAAGCGCATTACCGGATACTCGTGAAACGCGTCGCACAGTACTGCGACGGCATCATCGACGTGACCGACATCCAGGCGCTGGACTGTCATGAGAACATCCGTCCCGCGATTTCCTTCACCAATTTGGCCGCGACGATGGCGGTCAGGCCGCCAAGGTCCTGCTGGGGGTTGTACTCCACCACGTCGGCGCCGACCAGTCTGCCTTCGATCCCCTGGATCAAGCCGAGCACCTCGCGTACCGACAGGCCGCCGGGCTCGCGGTGGGAGACCCCGGGAGCGAACCCGGGATCCAGCCCGTCCAGGTCGACCGAGAGGTAAACATCTCCCTCGACCGAGGGGCGCCGACCCGCAACCCAGTCGCGCATGCTGATGATCTCGACCCCGAAGCGCTCGGCCTGCTGCCGCTGGTGATGATTCAAGGTGCGAATCCCGACCTGGACCAGCCGGCGAGCCAACCCTTCCTCCATGATCCGGGCGAAGGGACAAGCGTGCGAGAAGTGGTCGCCCTCGAACTCCTCGTACAGGTCCGGATGCGCGTCCAGGTGCAGGATACTGAGAACGGGAACATGTCGGCTCACGGCCCGGACGACCGGATAGCTGACCGAATGGTCGCCGCCCAGCGCCAGGGGATTGGATCCGCCGGCCAGGAGCTCGGAGACCCGGCTCTCAACCTCGGCCCGGTATTCAGCTGGAGACGAAACCGGGAGATCCCCTGCATCCGTCAATTCAGACACATCCTGTCCCAACTCGGTTGCCGAGTTCCAGGCCGGAGACTGCAGGGCGGCACGGATAAGCGGCGGCGCCTCGGCCGCCCCTCTCAGGTATGAGGAGCTCGCATCATAGGGCAATCCAATCAGGACGGGCTTACCAGAACTGGGCATGGTCGGGTGCAGCGCGAAGCTGGGTCGGTGGGTCTGGCTGGTCGGCGGCCAGCGCGAAGTCACGGTAGTCGAACCCAGGGCCGACGGTGCAGCCGACCAGGCTGTAGTCTCCGGCCGATCGCGCTGCCTGCCAGCAACCGGCCGGCACCGTCTGCACCGGGTGCTGATCGGGCTCGAGCGGGCCCAGGCGGACCTGCCGGATGGCGTTGCCGTCGGGCGAAGCCATCCAGAGCTCGACCGGCGCGCCCTCATAGAAGTGCCAGACCTCATCCGAGAGCACCCGGTGCCAGCGGCTCACCGATCCAGCCGGCAGCAGGAAATAGATGGTGGTCAGAGCAGACCTGGATCCTCGCCCGTCGGCCGGCTCTACCGGTGTCGGTGAGCGATATACCTCGCCGAAGTGGCCGCCTTCAGGGTGAGGCACGAGGGCAAGGTCCCGGATGAGCGTTGCCGGGCGCCCCGTCACCATGGCGCCTTTGCAACCGCTGCCCTCATGCTGCTATCTATGGGAGGCATACAGCGGAGAGTTTGGGATGCATTTCAGGACTGGAAACCTTCTGGCTGTGGCTCTGGGCGCCATGCTGATGTCGGCCTGCAGCAGCGCGAGCCGTGAACCACCCACGGCTGCCCCCGAGCCGACGACGAGCAGCTCCCCCAAGCCTGGAGTGGGCCGCTACCCCTTCACCCAGGCCGACGTCGACTTCATGTCCCATATGATTGCTCATCACGCGCAGGCCCTCGTCATGTCGGGCTGGGCGCCGAGCCACGGGGCAAGCCCCTCGGTTCAACGGCTGGCTGAGCGCATAGTGAATGGACAAAAGGACGAGATTGCCACGATGCAGCGCTGGCTGCGGGACCGCAATCAACCGGTTCCGGATCCCGGAAAGCCCATGCAAATGGGGTCGCCTCATCATAATCACGAGATGCTGATGCCCGGCATGCTCACCCAGGCGCAGATGAAGGAGCTGGACCAGGCCCGGAGCCCCGAGTTCGACCGCCTTTTCCTGACTTACATGATTCAGCATCACCGGGGTGCGCTGACCATGGTTCAGCAATTGTTCGGGACCCGGGGGGCCGCACAGGACGAGGTCACCTTCAAGCTGGCCAGCGATGTCAGCGCCGACCAGTCCAGCGAGATCTCTCGTATGGAGAGCATGTTGGCGGGTCTCCCGAACGCCCAGGGCGCCCCCTGAAACCCGGTTCGCCCTTTGTTCGTAAACGGCCTAGATACTAGCTACTAGCCCCCCAGCCCCTACGAAGGAACCTCGAATGGCATCGGCCCGACCCCTGTCGCTCCTGCTCGGCCTGGCATGGCTTGCCGGATGTGCCGGCTCGACCTCCTCCAACACGACACCGTCCCCCAGCACCAATCGCTCCACCACCCCGCCCTTTCCCGATCCCCGGATCGGTCTCAAGCCCGGCTTGCACGACGCAGGCGAGGCCGCCTGGAACCTGCGGGTAGTGTCGGAGACCCCGCAGCCGAAGGACTTCCAGGGAGTCACCAATTCCGATCTGGCGTTCCTGGGAAACTACGCCATCCAGGGGAACTACAATGGCTGGCAGGTATGGGACATCAGTAATCCGCGCCAGCCCAAGCTCAAGACGGGATATGTCTGTCCAGCATCCCAGAGCGACGTCTCGGTCTACAAGAATCTCCTGTTTGTGTCCGGCGAAAATCTGGCGGCGCGGCTCGACTGCGGCACTGAGGGCGTGGAGGACACCGTGAGCACGGCCCGGCTCCGTGGCCTCCGGATCTTCGATATCAGTGACATCGCCCACCCGCGCAACGTGGGCAACGTGCAGACCTGCCGCGGCTCCCACACCCACACCGTGCTGGTCGACCCCAAGGACAAGACTAACGTATACGTCTACATCTCCGGCTCGGCGCCGGTGCGTTCTCCCAGCGAAATGCCGGGCTGCGTGGGAGCGCCGAACGATCCCAACTCGGCGCAGTTCCGGATTGAAGTGATCAAGGTGCCGCTGGCCAATCCTGCCGGCGCCGCCATCGTGAGCTCACCCCGGATCTTTGCGGGCCTGGTGAAGCCCCCGAGTCACGGCGAAGCCCCTGAGGACAGCGTCGCCATGGCCAAGGAGCTGGCCGAGGCCGAGGCCCGGGGTGACTTCATCATCGAGGTTCACGGCGAGAAAGAGGTTCTTAACCCCCAGGCAGCGACAGCAATGCTGGATAGTATCGTGAAGGCCCGGGGTGGCAGCGGTGCTCCGAGCGCGGCCGATACCGCCGCGCTGCGCCGGGCGCTGCCTCAGATGGTAGCCGAGTTCATGAAGGAACACGAAGCTCAGATGCCGGACTCCAATGCCGGTCCCACCCAGTGCCATGACATTACGGTTTACCCGGGCATAGGACTGGCCGGGGGGGCCTGCGGCGGCTACGGGCTCCTGCTAGACATCAGCGATCCGGTGAACCCGCGGCGGGTCGGCGCCGTCTCGGACTCCAACTTCTCCTACTGGCATTCGGCCACCTTCAACAACGCCGGCACCAAGCTGCTCTTCTCCGATGAGTGGGGCGGCGGGTCGCAGCCCAAGTGCCGGAAGACGGACAAGAAAGAGTGGGGCGCCGATGCCATCTTCGCCCTGCGCAACCGGCAG
>DASRIN010000308.1:0-4784 GCA_035649975.1 Gemmatimonadales bacterium | reverse complement strand
TGGCGCTCCCGGATCCGGCGAAGCGCCTGCTGCACGATGCCGGCGTCGGAAAAGTTCTCTGATCCCGCCTCATCTTTTTGGGCCGGGATCCCGAATAGAATGACGGCCGGGATGCCGCGCGAACGGATCGTGTCCACCTCGCGATCGAGCTTCTCATCCACTGAGAACTGGAAGACGCCGGGCATCGAACCGATTTCACGCTCAACCCGGCTGCCATGGACCACGAAGATCGGTTGGATGAGGTCGGCAGCCGACAACTCGTGCTCGCGGACAAGTTGCCGCAGGGCAGCCGTACGCCGCCTACGGCGCGGCCGGGGGGTAGGAGGGAGGGGCACATCCGAAGACTAGAGCGCGGTGGGACGACCCGCAACCTGAAATGGCGGCGAGGGACCTCGCTGGCACGTGCTTTGCCTTCTTTTGACCCAGAACCCGTTTCCCGGCTTTCACGTTCTTATTGAGGAGGCTTTACCGTAGGGAAGAGGTTGGCCGCGCACCCGGCTGCACGACGCACGTTACGCCGGCAGAATGGGTTGGCGCATCCCAGCGTAGTGTTCCTGGTCACCGTGCAGTGACTCCTGGGAATCACGGCCAAACGCATTCCTTCCCCGCATCTTGAAGCAGGTCGAGGTGGGCACATAACCCCCAACGGCATCACGCCGTATCGCCCGCCAGTTAGGAGCAGGTATGAAGCAGGTCCCCGCAGTTCTTTTTTCTGCTCTCATCTCGACGCTGGTCCTGAGCGCCTGTGGCGGAGGCACGCCCACGGTTCGCGGAGCGCCCGCGCCCGATCCTTCCATAGCAATCATCCGCGCCACCCTGTGGGATGGAACCGGAAAAGGCCCGGTACCCAATGCCGTAACCCTGGTGCGGGGCAATCGAATTGTCTGCGCCGGCGCCGCCGGCGAGTGTCCGGTCCCACCCCGAGCGCGCATCATCGACGCCCGCGGACAGTGGTTGATCCCCGGACTGATCGACAGTCACGTGCACCTGCTCTTCCTCGTGCGAGGAAGCGCCGGTGAAGAGCTGCCCCTGGACCTGCGAGACCTGCTGGCGCAAGGCGTCACCACCGTACGCGACATGGGTACCAATCCGGCGGAGCTGCTGTCCCGAGTGAGCGCGCTGGACGCCGCGCCCCGGGTCTACGCTATGCAGCTCGTCGCCGGCCGCCGCTTCTTCTTCAATGGATTTCATGGAGTGAGAACGGCTCGCGGGGTGGTGTTCCGCCAGCCACCAGCCCTCACCATGCAGTCGCTGGGCTGGACCCCGATGCAGTACAACAGAAACGACGATCCGGACTCGGTCGTGGCCGCGGCCCAGAGGGCCGGCGCCATGGGACTCAAGCTCTACGCCCAGCTCGATGAGGAGTCGGTCCGGAAGCTCGTGGCTGCCGCACACCGGGCCGGCATGCCGGTGTGGGGGCACGCCTGGGTTCAGCCGGCGAGTGCGCTGGAGCAGGCCTTGGCCGGCCAGGATGGTATCGTGCACGCGGCCGGACTTGCCGGAGAGCTGTTCACCGCCGAGGACCGTGACACCCTGGTCAACGAGGGCAACCTGCAGATGGCCACGGCTGAGGTGGCTACGGTCGGCGCGGCGCATGATCCGCGGATAGGCGAGGCGCTCGACTCCATGGCGCAACGGGGAACCTTCTTCGAGCCGACCCTGGACGCTACCCGTCACAGCGTGGCCTACTTCAATGCCAAGCGGCAGCACATTCCCTCGGAGCAGGAGGAGTACGTACGGGCCGCCTCCGGGTTCGGTATGGAGATCGCGCGTGAGGCGGTACGGCGGGGCGTCCGCATCAGTGCCGGCAGTGACCACGTAGCCTACGGTCCCCCCAGCGAGCGGGCATCGCTGTTTGGCGAGCTCCGCCTCCTGGTCGACTCCATCTCCCTGACCCCGGCGGCTGCCTTACTCGCGGCCACTCGGGATGCGGCCCTTGCTCTAGGCGGCGAGCCGGCCCGCCGGCTCGGCATCATCGAAGCAGGCCGCTACGCCGACCTGGTCCTGCTCAGCAAGAATCCGCTGGTCGATATTGACAACCTCGACTCAGTGGAGTGGATCATGAAGGGCGGGCAGATCTGGCGTCCGGGCCAGCTGCGGAGTGGGATTGCATTGAAGTAGAGGAAGCGGGAGGCAAGTTACTGCCCCGCCGCCCGCCTGCCCCCCTGCCCCGCTTCGATCGGCAGCTCGTCCCGCTCGCTCCACTCTGTCCAGGAACCCACATACACCCGTACGCTGGGATAGTTCAACAAGTAGCGTAGTGTGAAGTAGACGTGACTGGCCTCGGTCGCGCTATTGCAGTACACGATGACCCTGCGATCCGGGCTGATCCCCTGCTGCAGATAGACCGCCCGGAGATCCTGCACCGGCTTCCAGACGTGCCCAAAGCCCTCCTGCATGAGATCGTCCTGCCAATAGTGATTGACGGCACCGGGAATGTGACCTCGCCGCATTTGAGCGCCGGCCTCCCCGGCGAATTGGTCGGGTGGTCTCGCATCTACCACAACCGTGTTTCGGTCCTGCATGGCCTGCCGCACGTCCCCCAGGGTCGCCCGCTCCGGAGCGAACGATCGAGGGAAGCTGACCGGTTCGATCCGGGGATAGCGGAGGGCGATAGGATGCTGCTCCAGCTGCCACTTGAAGTAGCCGCCGTTCAGCAGATAGACGTTGGGATGACCGAATCCGGCGAGCAGCCAGGCCAGAAACGTGGCATCGATGTTCCGCGTTTCACCCGCGCTGTAGATCACCACGGGCAGTTCGAAGCTCAGGCCAAGGCGGGAGAACAGCTCGCTGTAGGAGCGGGAGCTCAGGAGCTGGGTGGGAATGCCGCCCTCGCTGGCCCTAAGCGTTTCCGGATTCAGGTACACCGCCCCCGGAAGATGGCCCTTGAGATAGGTGAATACGTCGGTTCGCACGTCTACCAGATTCACTCGACGGTCCTGGAGCCAACCGGCGAGCTGGTCGGTGGACACAAGGCGGGGGAGCGAAGGCGATCGACCGCCCTGAGCACAGGAGAGGTGCACCCCGGCGAGCAGGCAGATGAAAATCGTCCGGGGGCTCACCGAGTGGAATCCAATCCCATGTACGTCCGCTCCTCCTCCAGATATACCCGCAGCGCATTCCGCCGCCGGCGCGAGTTGTAGGAGACCGGCCGGGTCTGGTCGGCTGGCGGAAGGGCTGCAAGTGCTCGGCCCATTGCCACGCCTTGCTCCACCGCGGCGCGCATCTCCGCTCTGAGGCTCGTGATGTACTGACGGGTCCGGGCAACCAGATCTGCGGGACGCCGCGGGAGCGCACCGTGACCGGGAACGACGGCTCTCGGACGCAAGCTGTCCACCTGGTCCAGGGCCTCGAGCAGCACGCCCGAGTTGCCGTCCACTACCATGGTGACGCCGTCCTCTACCAGCAGGTCGCCCGCAAACAGGACCCGTTCCCGGGGAAGCCAGACCACGAGATCTCCCGGTGAATGCGCGGCCCCGGGGTGAGCGATCACCAGGGTAATATCCCCCAGGACCAGCGTATCCGTCCCGGTGACCGGCCGGTCGGGGATATCGGCAAACTCGAATCCGCGCATGGCGTCGAGCCCGACAACGCGGACCCAGTCTGCCATCAGCGCGTCTTCCCCGCCCTCCGAGGCCAGGGTGGCTCGGTCGGGATGAGCCACGATCTTGGCGCCTTCGCGCTTGAACACCACCGCCCCGAAGTGGTGGTCGGGATGGTGGTGGGTCAGCACCAGCCATTTCACTGGCTGCTGGGTGACGCTTCGGATGGCCTGCAGCAGCTCACGGCCCTGCTGCGGACTGGCGAGTGCATCAATGACCACGACGCCTTTGCTGGTCACTACGAAGCCTGCGTTGGGCTGCCCCTCGGATCCTCGCCCGGTGTCGCCCACGGCGGCATACACCCCGGGAGCCAGGCGGCGAAGGTGAGGCGGTGAGTTGGTATCGGCGCGCTCGACGAGCCCGGCGAGCAGGATCAGAGCAGAGAGAAGAGGACGAAGGGTCAGGCGGATCCGAAACCGACGTGTACCGACTGCTTGAAGATGGCTCCCTTGTTATCGGTCCATGTCATGGTAAGCGGAGCCTCCTGATCGGCCTTGAGGGTGAAGCTCACTACCGGATCCCGACTGATACCGGAAGTCCATTCAAAATGAGCCACCTCCTCGCGGCCATAGGTGACCAGCACGTCCTTGATGAAATAGGCTGGAATGGGGTCGCCCGCCGCGGTACGGAAGAAACCCGTGTCCATGGGATGCGAGACGATCGCATTCACAGTGATCAGGTCGCCCTGTTTGATCCGGCCGGGAATTCGGATCCGCGCGTCGCCGATATCGTTCATCTCATCCGCATCCATTCAAGGTGACGAGTACCTTCGCATAGCCGGCCCAGACTTCACCCCCGCTGGTCTCCAGGATGGCCCGAACCCAGGTGGTGCGCTTCATCTTGATCCGGGTGGAGAGGGAAACGGAGCCGAGCGCGGGAGAGAGGTGAAACGCAGCCAGGTGGGGGTCCGGGTTATGGTCCACGATGAGGTGGACCGATTTTACATATTGGTTGGAGCTCATCGGCAGATCGCTCTCGATCATCACCGGCACTACCCGGCCGTCCTCGGCCACGAGCGGCATATCCAGGGCGACGTGTCCCTGGCGAATCGGCCGGTCACCGAAAAGACCCTTGAGAATTCGGGCGACCTCCTGATTCGGCACCTCGGGGTCGTCCGGCCAAATGCCGGTGGACGCGACCAGCCGCTCGGTGCGCGACACCAGCAGCCCGGCTGCGGAACCG
>DASRIN010000307.1:0-2350 GCA_035649975.1 Gemmatimonadales bacterium | reverse complement strand
GGCGCTGGTGGCGCTCGCCGCACAGGTCGGCCGCCTCGTCCTCCAGCAGATCCTGGAACGCTTCGATCCCGGCCAGCAGACAGAAGTTCTCAAAGCTGCTCTGAACCTCCTGGAAGGCGGCCTTCACAGCGTCACGCTCCTGGCTGGCCGAACCAAGCGCTATCACCGAGGTCGTTTCACGGATATTCTTCATCACGGGCGTTGCTCCTCTACGTGGATTCAGCACCCCGAGCCTACCGGCTCAGGGGAGCAGCGCCCAACTCAGATTTGCAACATCAAGCGGGACATCCCCGTCGAGAACGCCAACAGGCGGCCGACCGATTCACCACCGGTAGAGGTCAATGGACTTCCCGAGGGTACCCGTATGACGACAAGGTCACAGGGCCCGATCCCATTCGTGTCCGGTCCGGCGCTGGCGAGCCGGACCGTGCGGTCCCCGCTGGCGCCCTCAACCCGGAGACCTTGAGTTCTCATCGCCCCGGCGTGATCGGGCCAGAGCGTAACGGCGTGGACCTCATGACCGGCATCCGCCATGAGCGCGGCGTAGACCGAGCCCATCGCGCCGCACCCGACGATCGCAACTTTTGCCATGCTTGCCTCCTCAGGCCGCCAGAGCGCCGGTCGTCGGTGCACTCCGGATCACCCGCGTAACCTCGACCGTTCCCCCGCCGAGATCCCACGTCTTCGGCCCGGAGGCGGGGACGAAACCGGTCACCGCGCGGATCGCGGCGGCCGCAACGCTCGTCGCTCTGTTGGTCGGCGAGCCCGTCGAGGAGCATGAGGATGGTGGCGATCGGGTCGGCGACTCCTTTGCCCGTGTTTCCGAATGTTAAAGACGTGGGAAAGTCTGGTCTAGGTACCCTGCGGGAGAAATCCACTTGGGCAATCCGGCGGGAGGTCGATGGGCGGCCTGCCCCCGAACCGGCGGCGGTCTCAGCGCTTGTCGGACACTGCCAGAAGCGCTCGGGGCGACTTCGATGGCGGACGGCAGGTTTGCCGGGGACAGGACTGCGGCTGGCTGTGCCGGCGGCAGCGGTTCGTCGCGAGTGGAAAATCCACCGATCCTGACGCGGAATCTGGTGATCCGGGGCTTTGAAACGCGGTTCAGCGCAGCTAAATCCGGCGATCCAGGCATCAAAAACGGCCAATGGTCGCCCTTTTCCGGGAGAGTCCGGCGATCCAGGGAATCCGACACCTTCGCCAGACTACCCTCGGAAAGAAGTGATTTTCAAGCCTTGCGGTGGACCATAACCGCCTAGTTAACAGCAAGCGCAAGTCTTGAAAAGGCCACCGGATCGGCGATACTGCGCGGCGATGCAGCGAAAAAGGGGCAGGGGATCATGGCCGTCGTCGGCTACGCAAGAGTGAGTACGGAGGATCAGTCCACCGAGGCGGCAGATCCTGGATCTTCAGAAGTTCAGTTGCACTGAAATCTTCCGCGAGAACGCTTCCGGCGCCGATCGAGACGCTGGACACGAAGGGTGCCGACTTCCGCTCGCTCGGCGACCCGATCGACACGACCAGCCCGCAGGGTCGCTTCACCCTGCAGACCGTCACCGCGGAGCGTGCTTGAGCCGAGCCGCCGCTGCCTGAAGCAGATTGATCCAGCCTGCCCCCTCCCGCGTCAGGGCATCGCGGTACAGGTCAGGCCATGGATCCAGCAGAAGCGTTACAAGCCCCTTGGAGACTGGGGTGCCGATCTGGAGGGCGCGGATAGTTTCGCTAATCAGTGTCAGGCGGTGTTCCGGGGTCATGCCAGCCGCTCCCGGTTAAACGCGACCTCTACAGGCTACCACCAGTGCCGGTGCAAGTACCCGGGCAGATCCTCGCAATGCCTGCCGCGGCTTTGTCAAACAGCCTTTGCTGGATCGCTGGCATGCCGGTCCTGATGACCGGGCCGAGACGCGTCACCGAACGCATCCTCAGGAGAGCATCAAGAACCATGGCAGATGCTCAAGCGAAGAGGTCGCCTGCCTACTGGGTTGGTCCAGCCATCATAGGTGCTGTAGCCGACAGACGATCCGCCTTCGTCAGCTCAAACTACCTGGCCTCCCACGGTCCTTGATGCTCTTTCGGTGGGGCACCGCTGTACCCATCTACCAGCTAGCGCAACAGCCCTGCCGTTGGATCATTCCCGCACCACCTTCGCCGATGCGCCCATCGGCACCGGCTGCAACCAGCATTTTGACCCTGCGGCGCTCCCGCTTAACCGACCATCCGGGTTGCTTCTCCGATGGGGTCAAGCCCGCGATCAATGAACGAGCGCGGCATGCCGCTGAGCGTCACGCGATGCGAGCCGCGCCACTTCATCGGTTGCCTCATTGGTCCCCCTGAGTGCCAGATCCGAGAG
>DASRIN010000306.1:0-11280 GCA_035649975.1 Gemmatimonadales bacterium | reverse complement strand
GCAGATGGGGGATGAAGGAAGCGGCTATGCCATCGGGCGGGCGGCGCTCGGCGCGGTCAGCCGGGCTGTCGATGGCCGCAGTCCGCCGACGGCGTTGAGCAATCGAGTGCTCCAAGCCACCCGCAGCGCGGACTACGACGCCCTGATCCGCTGGGCCGCGGGCGCCTCGCCCGCCGAGGTCGCCGCACTGGCGCCGCACGTGCTTGCTGTTGCCGCCGAGGGCGACCCGCTGGCCCAGGGAATTGCTGACTACGCCGCCCGCGAGCTGTCGCAGCTCGCGATCTGTCTCTTGCCCAAGATGGACCTGAGCCCGCCGGTTCGAGTTGCGATCACCGGCGGTCTCCTGACCCAGGACCAGCCGCTCCGCCGCGCTCTGCTCGCCAAGCTGCGGGAGGAGCCCGCCTTCCAGCCCACCGAGGCTCCGGTAGACGCGGTAGCCGGCGCGCTTCTCCTCGCCGCGTCGGTCGAGACCTAATTCCGGCGCTCTCCGGCGGCGGCCCGCGTGCCTAACCGGCTGTGCCGGATCCCATAGAATAGATAGATGAGCAGTCCCAACCCCAGCCAGATGCCAAAACGGATCCAGGTGAGGGTGGGAAGCTGGAGCATGAGATAGAGACACGCCACGATGGAGATAATCGGCGTCAGCGGCACCAGCGGAGCCCGGAAGGGGCGGGGCCGGTCGGGATCGATCCGGCGCAGCACGATGACACCGGCCGACACCAGCACGAACGCGAACAAGGTGCCGATGTTGGTGAGATCGACCACCTCGGCGATGTTGGCGAAGGCCGCAAAGGTCGCGACGAACGTGCCGGTGATCATGGTCCCGATGTACGGAGTCTTGAAGCGGGGGTGCACCCGAGCCAGGAACGGCGGCAGCAACCCGTCGCGGGCCATCGACATGAAGATGCGCGGCTGCCCCAGCTGGAACACCAACAGCACGCTGCTCATGGCAATGACCGCCCCGAGCGATACGATAAATCGGGAGATCGAAAGCAGACGGGGAGAGCCATCGGCCAGCGCCAGCGCCGTCACCATGGGCTCCGCCGTGCCCAACCTGTTCCACGGGGCGATGCCGGTCATCACCAGCGAAAGCAGAATGTACAGCACGGTGCAGACTACCAGGCTCATGATGATCCCAAACGGCATGTCCCGAGCCGGATCTTTAGCCTCTTCCGCCGCCGTCGAGGTGGCGTCGAATCCGATGTAGCTGAAGAAGATGATGGCCGCCCCGGCGCTGATGCCGGCGAAGCCGTTAGGCGCAAAGCCTCCCAGGGCTGGATCGCTCCAGTTGTGTGGCTTGATCAGCGTTAGCCCCACCACGCAGAAGAACAGAATTACGCCAATCTTGAGCAGCACCATCGCATTGTTCGAGTTGGCCGACTCCCGGATCCCGATCACCAGGATGACGGTGATGAGGGCGACGATGAGGAAGGCCGGCAGATTGGCGATGAGGGGAAATCCCAGGACGTGGGGAGCGGTGGTGATGGCGGCAGCGAGATAGGTGCTCGAGGCATCAGTGGCGCCGCTCGCGACTGCCTCGGCCGCCAGGTGGGCGGATCGGTAGTCAGTGGCAAGCCAGGCCGGCAGCGAGATTCCGAAGTGCGATAACAGCTCGCGGAAGTATCCCGCCCACCCGATGGCGACGCCGATATTCCCCACCGCGTACTCGATGATGAGGTCCCACCCGATGATCCAGGCCACCAGCTCACCCAGGGATGCGTAGGCGTAGGTGTAGGCGGACCCGGAGATCGGAACCATGGCCGCGAACTCGGCGTAGCAGAGTGCGGCAAACCCACAGGTCAAGGCTGTCAGAAGGAACGAGATGACGATGGCGGGACCGGCACCGGGGCGGAGCGCGTCACCCACGATGGCGGTGCCGGTGGTGGCGAAGATGCCGGCGCCGATCGTAGCACCCACACCCAGCGCGGTGAGATGCCACTTGTTGAGGGAGCGGCGGAGACCGCCGCGCTCCCGGATGTCGTTCTCGCAGTCCTGAATCGATTTCCGGAGGAAGAGCCGGTTCATTCGTGCCTCGCGCGCGTAGGTCGCCCTCTTCCCCGGCCGTGCTCTGCCGGTCGAGGACCGGTACTCAATTGAGCAGCGAGCTAGGAGCTGCTCTTTCCAGGAAGGGTAAAGGAAATTCGGGTGGTGCCCGGAACCCGGGTGCCGTCAGGAGCGGTGGCCGGAGTAAAGCGGAAGGCGCGCATGACTTCGTCGAATTTCTTGGCGTAGTCCCGATCCTTGATTTCGGGCTCTACCACGTAGCGCTCCACCCGACCATCGACTCGCACCCAGAACGTCACGTTGAGGGAGAGGCCTCGCAGCTCCTTGGGCGGGTTATCGAACGGGAACGCCATGTCCCGAGGCTCCGGCGGATGCACCCTGCTGCCCGCTCCGCCTGGTCCGGCGCCGCCCGTTCCGGGCCCCGTTCCCGGTCCGGTTCCCGCCGACGCTCCCGCTCCCTGGCCGGTTCCTCGGGCGGAGTCGCCCTGAGCCAACTCGGCTCCGGACGGCGTTGACGCCGCGGTATCTACCGATGGAGTCACCGTCTCGGATGGGGCCACCGGCTCCGCCGGCTCGGGAGGTGGAAGCACAGCCGGCCGGGGTGCAGCAACCTTAGCCGGTTTCGGAGCTGAAGCCTCCGCCTTCGGCGGCGAAGGGAGGGTAATATATGCCACCCGAGGCCCGCCGCCATCGCCACCGCTGGCGGCCTGGAGATTCCCGAAGAGCGCCGGACCAGTCGGCCGCTGAAACAGCCGTTGTCCTCCGGTAACCAGAAGCCCGATCACCAGTCCGTGCAGGACCAGTGAGACCACAAGTCCTGTGCGATGGCCCGGCGGCGGGGGTGGTTTCAGGTGCAGTGACGATGGTGGGCGCACAGTCTGGAACATAACTCGGGGACGTTCAGCCGGGGCACTAAACGCACGCGCGGGGACCCTGGGGCCCCCGCGCTCTGATTGCTCTCCTCCGCTTCACCACTTACCCGCTTACCCGCTTACCGCCTACCGCGGCTGCGGCTGCTTTCTGTCCGCCTCCCGCGGGGTAAAGCCGATAATCTGCACGCCGGCTCCCCGAGCGACATCCATCGCTTCGATCACATCCTGATAAATCCGGTTGCCGCCTGCCTTGATGAACAGCAGCTTGGCGGGCCGCTGATCGTAGATAGCGTGTATCTGGGTATCCAGCTGGTCCTTGGGAAGCGGCTGACCGTTGATGGCATACCCACCGTCGTCCGCCAGCTCCAACACGATCTGACTCGGCGGTGCCTTGGTGGTCTGGGGCGTGTCCGGTGGAGGTACCTGGACATCCAGCGCCATCCGCGACAACGGCTGGGTGATCATGAAGATGATCAAAAGCACCAGGAGAATATCGATCATCGGAACCACATTGGGTTCCGAGGAGAGTGATCCGCGTGCTCCTGTGTCCCCGCCGGCCATTATTTCTTCTCCTTTTTGTCTTTGTCGGTCGCGAACAGGGTGCTCTTGCTGGGCTCGGTGATTGCCGCCATGACCCGTACTCCGGCCTTGCGCGCGGTCTCGACTGCTTCCTGCACCTTGGAATACTTCAGCTGATTGTCCGCCTTGAAGTACAGGATCTTGTCCTCGGTCCGGCTGGAGAAGCGCGAGCGGAGCTGGTCTTCCAGCGTACCCTCCGGCAGCGGCCGTCCATCCAGGAAGTACCGTCCCGCCTGGTCGATGCCCAACACGACCTCGTTGTCACCTTCCGGGCGGGGGTCCAGATTCTTGCCCTTGGGCAGAGTCGCCTTGAAGCCGGCGGCAATCAGCGGTGTGACGATCATGAATATGATCAGCAGCACCAGCATGATGTCGATCATCGGCACGACGTTGGGCGACGACTTGACGGACGTCTGTCCCGCCCCGCCAACAGCGAAAGACATAGCCTACCTCCTGACCCGAAGTGGGAGCGTGCCCGACTCAGCCATGCACGTGCCCGCTGCCGGTGACGGCCTTCTGGGCCTGGAATTCCTTGGTGAAGATCGAGCGGCCGAACTCGCTGCCGACGCTCTTGATGAGGTAGTCGATCAGCTCCTTGGAGGTGTAGGTCATCTCGACCGTGAGGTTCTCGATCTTGGTCGTGAAGTAGTTGTAGGCCCACACCGCAGGAATGGCCACCAGCAGACCGAAGGCCGTGGTGATGAGGGCTTCGGCGATACCGGCCGAGATGCCCGCGAGTCCACCCGATGCGCCCTGGGCGGCCATGCCGGTGAAGGCGTTCACGATACCCATCGTGGTACCGAGCAACCCGACGAACGGAGCGGTCGACCCCACGGTGGCGAGGATGCCGATGCCGCGCTTGAAGTCGGCCAGGGTGATGAGCATCTGGCGCTCCACCGCGCGTTCGGCGGAGTTGATGTCGGCGGCAGTGATGGTCGCCCGATCCCGCAGCAGCGGCTTCACCTCGGCCAGGGCCTCGCCCACGACCCGGGCGACATGGCTCTTCTTGTTCTTCTCAGCCAAGGCGATGGCCTGATCCAGGTTCTCTTCCTGGATGGCCCGGGAGAACTGGGGGGCAAACTTCCGGGTTTCGGCCTGGGCCCGCTGGAACTGAATGAACTTCGTGATCATGATGGTCAGGGACCAGACGGACATGATCGCCAGAATGACTACGATGCCTTTGGCGAAGTAGCCCATTTGGGACCATAGGTCGAGAAGACTTACGCTCATGTTGTTTTGCCTCCAGGGGGAACGAAGCTAATTCTGCTTGAAGGACACGGCCTGCTGGACCAGCTGCCGAACGGGCCGGCCCTTGAACTTCGCCGGCTTGAAGACGCTCTTGAGGATGGCCTCCCGGGTCGGCTCCCCGAAGGCTGGATGACTGGTCTTCATGATCTTGAACGAATTGCCTTCCACGTGGCCGGTGGTGTCCACGATGAACTGCACCTCGACCCGGCCGGTGATACCTGCGCTGGCCAGAACCGGCGGGTAGCGCGGCTGTGGCTGCGAGATGACCTGCACCGGGTCGTCCAGCTGCGCCTCCAGGAAGACCTCCCCGGAGACCGGGCCGGTTCCGCCCGCGACTCCGGTGCCGATGCCGCCTTCGACACCCTTCCCCGTGAAATCCCGAGGATCGAACGGCTTCTCATTCAAGTCGATCGGTGGGATGTCCTTGGGGATGTCGGTCGGTGCCACCACCGTCTGGAAGCCTTTCGGCGGAGGGTTGGCGGCAACGATGACGTCGGGTGGCGGCTGCTCGGGTGGAGGCTTGGGCGGCTCAGGGGGCTTGAGGAATACCATGGTGGTGTCCACCGGCCGGTTCTTCACGCTCTCGGCCACGCCTTGGGTTGCCTTCACGGCCCCGAAGATGACCAGGGCGTGAAGCACGACGGACAAGGCGGTTTGGCCGGCGGTGCGCTGACTCTTTTGCTTGGATTCGATCAGGTTCTCGAACACGCAACTGCCTCCAGGGGGAGGGTGATCGTGCCCGGAAAAAGTAAGGGCCGCAGAAAACGCTCAGCTTGCCCGCAGATGTCATTTCGATTACAACCGCATTAGCCATTGCTTCGGCTCTGCAGGCCAGCACCAACCCTACCAACCCGTACCCGCCCAGCCAGTGACGTGACTCACACGGGTCCGGCTATGTTACCCGCCCTCACGATTTTGGCAACCTGACACCCGGGCTCCCAAAGTCGTGCCGAGCTGGAACGAGTCGGCTGCTAGTGGCTTGGTTTCGAGTTCTTTGGGATTCGCACGGTGAACAGAGATCCTCGGCCCGGCCTGCTCTGCACCGTGATCGTTCCTCCGTGCGCTTCCGCAATCCATTTGGTGATCGCGAGGCCGAGGCCGGTGCCGGGACGGTCGCCGGTGCGGGACCGCGCCGGATCGGCCCGCCAGAATCGGTCGAAGATGTGGGGCAGGTCTCCCGCCGCGATGCCGATTCCGCTGTCCTGCACGGTGATGGTGACGGCAGCGTCATCCTCGAGGAGACCGAGCGCGATGCTCCCGCCCTGAGGGGTGTACTTGATGGCGTTGGTCACCATGTTGAGCAACATCTCCCGGATCCGGTGCCGGTCCACCGCCAGCCGGACCGGAGTAGCGGGCATTGAATGCACCGTGGTCACCCCAGCTTGTTCTCCCAGCATGCCGGCGGTCTCGGCCACATCGGCCACCAGCTCGCGCAAATCGCTCTCTTCTACTGCCAGCGGCGCCCGTCCCTCGTCGGCCCGGGCCAGGGTCAACAGGTTCTCCACCATCTCGGTCATCTGATTGATCTGGGCCAGAGTCTCATCCAGCGACTGGAGGATTTCCGGCGGGGTACCCGGATGGGTTAGCGCCCGCTCCACCCCGGCCCGGAGCACCATCAGCGGAGTCTTGAGCTCGTGGCTCGCGTCGGCGGTGAACCGGTGAAGGCTGCCGAAGCTCTGCTCCAGCCGGGCCAGCATTCCGTTCACCGTCGCCGCGAGGCGAGCCATCTCGTCTCCCGAGAGCGGCACGGCCAGCCGCCGGTGGAGACTGGTTCCGTCGGTGATCGCGTCGACCTCGTCCATGATGCCCTCAACCGGTCGCAGGCTGGTGCCGGCCAGCCAAAAGCCGACCAGCACCGCGCCAATGAGGATGATGGGCGCGATGAACAGCATCGAGCGCAAGAGATCTTCGGGACCAAAGGAGGCCTGGCGGGTAGGCGTTGCGACCAGCAGGCCCCCAATCACCGGGCCGGCATTCTCCACCGGGATCACCAGATACCGCACATCACCCACCGGCGCTCCCAGAGAAAGCACTCCGCTATGGCGAGTGAGGGGCAGAGTATCGAGTGGGGCGGTGAGCTGCTCCAGGGCTGCCGCGCTCAGCGACCGGGCAACGTCCGAGAGGGCGAGCACCTTTCCGCCGCTGTCGGCCACGATCAGATAATCCCGGGCAGCATCGAGATACGCGCTGATCGCCGGGTCGAGCGTCGGGTTCAGGTTGGAGGTGGTGACGATGCGGCCGAGCACTTTGTACGACTGGCTCAGCCAGCGGTGGGCCAGATCCGATTCCAGGCTGAGGCGCTGGTCCAGCTCCCGGACGCTGGCCTGGCGGCGCTCGAGGTAGAGCGCGGCTCCAAACGCCAGCACCGTCACCGCAAGGGCCACCGTGTACCACAGGGTGAGCCGCCGGCGGATGGTCGGCATCTCAGGCCTTCACGACGTATCCGACGCCACGGACGGTGTGCACCAGCTTCTGCGTGTGCCCGGTGTCCACCTTCTTACGCAGCCGGTTGATCACCACGTCGACAATGTTGGTCCCCGGGTCGAAGTGGTAGTCCCAGGCATACTCGGTAATCAGCGTGCGCGACATTACCCGGCCCGCATGACGCATCAGGTATTCGAGCACCGTGTATTCCTTAGGGGTGAGCTCGATCCGCTCCCCGGCCCGGCGCACCTCGCGGCTTTCACCATCCAGCTCCAGATCGCCGACTTTCAGTACCGGGGAGCGGATCTCCTTGGGCCGGCGCCCGAGCGCATCGACCCGGGCCAGCAGCTCCTCGAAGGCAAAGGGTTTGGTCACGTAGTCGTCGGCCCCGGAGCGGAGTGCCTGCACCTTGAAGTCCACCGCGTCCTGCGCAGTCAGCACCAGGATGGGTGTGGTGTTCCCCCGGTCCCGTAGCGTTCGCAGCACCTCGAGCCCGTTCAGCTCGGGCAGCCGCAGGTCCAGCACGATGAGGTCGTAGCGTCCGCCCGAGGCGAGCCGGAGCCCCTCCATGCCGTCCTCCACCAGGTCGGCGTGGTAGCGCTGCTCCTCCAGCCCGCGCTTTACGTACTGGCCTACGGTACGGTCGTCTTCGACCACCAGGATCTTCATGCGTGCGCCGGCAGAAAGACTCGAAAGATCGATCCCCGGCCCGGCTGGCTGTCCACCTCGATCCGTCCCTGATGGCCTTCCACGATGCCGTAGCAGATGGACAGTCCTAATCCGGTGCCGCGGCCGGGCGGTTTGGTGGTATAGAACGGCTCGAAAATCTTCGATTGGTCCGCGCGAGGAATGCCGATTCCATTGTCCTCGATCTCGACCACCACTTCGTCGGCTGGGTTGGAATTCCGCCCGGTGCGTACGGTGAGCTTGCCCCGCCGGTCCTCCATGGCGTCCACCGCGTTCAGCATCAGCGCCATCAGCACCTGGATCAGTTGTTCGGTGTTCCCCATGGTGGCGGGAAGGGAGGGATCCAGCTCCTTGACCAGCATCATCCGCTTGAACCGCTGGTGGTGCTTGAGCAGAAAGAGCGTCTCATCCACCAGCGTGTTGAGGACCACCCTGGCTTGGGCTTGGCCCTTGGGCCGGCTGAAGTCCAGCAGCCCGTCCACGATTCTGGTACAGCGATCCACCTCCTTGTCGATGATCTCCAGGTACTCCGAAACCGCGGTCTTCTCGGCGGCGGCCAACGCGCCCAGCCGTCCGTCGATGGCAGCGACGCAGGCGCTGATCGTCGCCAGAGGATTGTTGATCTCGTGCATGACCCCAGCGGCGAGCTGGCCAATGGCGGCCAGCTTTTCGCTCTGCATGATCTGGCCCTGGATCCGGCGAGACTCGGTGACATCCTCGCCGATGGTGATCACGTGGCTGATCTCGTCGCCTTCCAGCCGCATCGGAATCTTGCTGAGCCGAAAGGAGCGCACCTCGCCACCCAGGGTGACGTCTAGCTCGTCCTGGAGAATCTCGCCGGTCTGAAAAACCCGGTCGAAGTCGGCGCGAAGCTCCTCCGCCGGCTGCCGAGTCAGCACCTCGAAGACCTGCCGGCCCACCACTTCGTCCCGCCTGAGGCCGGGTGCGCCGATCTCCCGCTGCCGATTCCAGATCTGAATTCGATAGTCCCGGTCCACCACGTAGATCCCAATCGGCAGGCTATCAATGATCAGGCTGATGAAGCGGCGCTGCTCACCGATCTCCCGCGACTGGGCCGCCACCTCCACCGCCAGATCGGCGGACAGGGCCATCGAGGCGAGATAGGGTGCCAGCAGGTCGGCCACCACTGGCAGGGCTGCGCGTTGGGATTCGCCGGGATCCGGCCGCACCTCGAGCAGACCCATGACAGCTTCTTCGTGCTCCAGCGACAGCCTGGCCCCCGGTCCATCGCGCGGAATGCTCTCGAGCGAGGGCACTGGCAGCGGTATCTGCTCCGTACGAGGCGCCGCCACCGCGCGAAAGTTGGTCTGGGCGTCGCGGAACCAGATGACCACCTGCTCGGCGGGCAGGTCGCGGCCCAGCAGGTCCGCTACCTCCGCCAGGGTCACCTCGGCTTCCCGTCCGGAGTTGAGCAGCTTGGCAATCTGCCCCACCAACCCGAGCGCTCCGGTGACTGTCAGTGAATGCTCCCTCGGGGAGAGGCCACGGCAATACTCAGGATCCGCCAGTCGCCATCGATCTGTCGGAATACCATGTGCTCCTGCCACTCGACTTCGGTTCGGGTGGGCCCGGAGGGCGTCACCCGACGGGTAATGACCCACGCTGCCGCCAGGTCTCCTTCCTGACGGAGATCGGTCCGGAGCACCCGGACCTCGAAGTTCTGCGGCTCAACGCCGCGGAGCCAGCGGTCGAGGGTTTGCAGCGCCATGTCGATGGGAACGGCCTGGTGGCGGTTGGAACTCGACCCCACACTCCCTCCCGGACCGACCGGGCCGGCGTAGGTCCCGTCCTGCCAGAACAGAGAACGCACGCCGCCCCAGTCGCGACGGGTGAGGCCCCGGGCGTACCGGTTGATCAGGCGTTGAATGGTGTCCTCGTCGCGGCGGGTACCGGTGGGGGTACGGTCCTCGATGCGGCACCCCGCGATAAGCAGGAAACCGAGCCAGAGTGCCGCGAGCTGTCGGCCGCTCAAGCGGATCGTCGGTGCGCCTCCAGGTGGGCCAGGAGCTCCTCGTTCTCCCGCCGAGTGCTGGGGGTGTCCTCCGAGTGCGACCACTGCACGATCCCATTGGAATCGACAAGTACGTAGGCCCGATTGGAAAAGAACTTGTCCTCCAGCAGGGTGCCATAGAGCCGGCTCACTTCGCGCTTGAAATCGCTGAGCAGATCAACGCTGATGCGCTCCTTGGCCTTGAACTCGCGCAGGGTCGGAACCGAATCGACGCTGATGGGCAGCACGATTGTGTTGGCATCGCGGAATCGCCCATAATCCTCGGTGAAGGAGCACATCTCCTGGGTACACACCCGGGTAAAGGCAAGCGGAAAGAAGGCCAGCAGCACGTTCCGCCCCCGGAGCTTCGAGAGCGTCACATCGGTTCCCGCGGTGGAGGGCAGAGTGAAATCGGGAGCCGGAGTTCCGGGAGCGGGAAGTGTCGCCATCGGACGGCCGCTACCTCATTGCCTTCTCTCGACCCCGTGCCTTCTCGAACCGGCGGCTGACGTCGGTCCAGTTGACCACATTCCACCAGGCCGAGACATAGTCGGGCCGGCGGTTCTGGTACTTGAGATAGTAGGCGTGCTCCCAGACGTCACAGCCGAGCACCGGGGTCTTCCCGGTCATGATCGGCGTGTCCTGGTTCGGCGTACTCTCGATGCTGAGCTTTCCGCTGCGGTCCGCGATCAGCCATCCCCAGCCGCTGCCGAAGCGGTCGACGCAGGCCTTGGCAAACTGCTCCTTGAACTGGGTAAGACCGCCGAAGCTGCTGGTGATCGCGTTGGCCAGATCCCCACCGGGCTCCTTGGCCCCGCCCGGCGCCATCAGCTCCCAGAACATGGTGTGATTCGCGTGTCCACCACCGTTGTTGCGAACCTTGGCTCGCACGGCTTCCGGGATCCGCTCAATGTTGGCCAGCAAGTCCTCGATCGATTTCGACTGCAGGTCGGCCTGGCCCTCGAGCGCCGCGTTCAGGTTGTTGACGTAGGCCGCGTGATGCTTGTCGTGATGCAACCGCATGGTCTGCTCATCGATGTGAGGCTCGAGCGCCTTGTAGTCGTAGGGCAGAGGGGGAAGGGTAAAAGCCATGACTGCTCCTCGCTGAAGACATCTCCGGATAGATTCGAGCTGAACCGGCGAAATATCATTGCGTGCTGGGGAGGGGTCAACGAACGGGTTCCCTCAGCGATGGCCGCCAGTGGTCCGGCGCCTGTGCTGCTCAGTCACCGGGCGCCGGGTGCCGCACCCCGACGCGGAAACACCCTGTAGCACTGAACGGAATCCTGCCGCGACTGGCGTGAGGCTCCGCAGGGCGCGTGCGCACGAGGGGAGGAGACCGGGAGCATGAGCTCGGAGTCCCTCGCGGCCCCGATCTCCCGGGCTCCGACCGTCGAGTGCGCCGGCGCCCGGAGGAGCCCACGCCAGTCGCGAATCGCTCTCCCTGAGGAGGGT
>DASRIN010000305.1:0-5387 GCA_035649975.1 Gemmatimonadales bacterium | reverse complement strand
GGCCGAGGCGACTCGGCCATGATGTACCCGATGGCGCCGAGCCCGTCGAGCTCCGGCATTTCCAGATCCATCAAGACCAGATCAGGTGCATGAGCCCGGATCTTCTTCAAGGCATCCTTCCCGTCCCGAGCTGTTGCAATGACCCGGAACTCACCAGTCCCTTCCACCACGTCGGTCAGGAGGCGGCGGAAGAAGGGGCTGTCGTCCACTACCAGGACCCGGCCCGGATCAGAGATGCTGGACGCCATGCGCCACCGTGCTGACTTCGACCCGGCCATCGCGCACTCGAAATCGCACTGTCCGGCCATAATCCCCCCCGACTGCTTCACCGACCAAGGGGACGCCGTGGGAGCTGAGTGCGTGGCGGGCTGCGACCAGATTGCGCTCGCCCATCTGAACGGTGCCCGGCGGCGCCAGGGCGGCAAACATGCTGGCGCCTCCGGCCAATCGTCCCGTCACCCGGTCCTTTCGGGCTCCCTGCGCCGTCATGAGCTGTAGCAGGTTGGGCACCGCGAACTGCGGAAACTTGGCGGGATTGGCGTCCCGCGCCGCCA
Source organism: Gemmatimonadales bacterium (assembly GCA_035649975.1). Classification (GTDB taxonomy): domain Bacteria; phylum Gemmatimonadota; class Gemmatimonadetes; order Gemmatimonadales; family GWC2-71-9; genus CAVVWJ01. The sequence continues at coordinate 4,833 of DASRIN010000305.1, read as the reverse complement.
GCGCGGGCGAGGGGAGCAGCACATGGGCCAGCCCGCCGACTCGGGCTTCGGCATCGTAGAGCAGAATCGCCACACAGCTGCCCAGCCCGACCGTGACCAGGACGTCGTCGCCAACGCCGGCCCGAAGGTCAGCCACCCGGACCAGCAGCTCCCGGCTACTCACGCAGCCCGGCGGTAGATCCGCTCGCGCGCATCGAGCAGAGTCAGTTGCTCCCGGGCGGGGCCCGACAGCATTTCCACCTTGCCGAGGATGAGATAGCCACCCGGCGCGAGCGCCTCGGCGAAGGTCGCGAAGATCTGGTCCTGCATCGCCCGCTCGAAGTAGATGACCACGTTGCGGCAGAGAATCAGGTCATAGCTTCGACTGAGAGGCGGTTCCGCACAGAGATCGGCAGCGTGTACCCTGACCCGCCGGCGCACCGGCTCAACCACGCGGTACCCCGCAGTAGTCTGCTCGAAATACCGGGTGATCAACTGGGCCGGGACTTCGGCCAGTGCCTCCTGCCGGTAAATGGCCGTCCGAGCCCGGCCGAGGCACTCCCGATCTATGTCGGTGGCATCAACCGTGACCCGATCCACCTCCTCTGCCCTGCCCTGCGAATGGAAGTAATCCGCCATGAGCATGGCCAGGGTGTAGGGCTCCTCTCCTGACGCGCAACCGGCACTCCAGGCCCGAATGGTGCCCCGAGTCTCCTCGCAGACCTGCGGCAGCACCGTGGTCCGAATCAGCTCCCAGGTCTCCACGTTCCGGTAAAACCGGGTCACGTTGATGGTGATCGTGTCCTTAAGCCGGGCATACTCCTCGGGGTCCCGGTCCAGCAGCGCCTGATAGTCGGCGTAGCTGTGCGCGCCGCTGGCCCGCATCCGCACCGCGATGCGGCGGCGCAAGCACTTGTCCTTGTAGGCATCGAGGGAGAGACCCGCCTCGCGAGAGATCTTGCGGGTCAGCGCCAGAAATGCCTCTTCACCCTCCGCGGCGCTCATCGGGAGAGATCCAGCATCTCGAGGTTGGCCCGGGCCAGCTGGTGGCCCGGATTGAGCACCGTTGCCCTGGCCCAGCTGTCCCGGGCTCGAGTCTGATCCCGGCGCTTATAGGCGATGTTGCCGAGCTTGAAGTAGAGATCGTCGCCTAAATCGGGGTTGAGCTTGGCGGCCCGCTCGTACGCCTCGCAGGCCTCGTCGTAGCGGCCATTCCGGTACAGGATATCCGCCAGGTTCTTGGAGACCTGGGGAAGAGCGGCGTCCTCGGCCAGGGCGGCACGCAGCATGGCTTCCGCACCCTGGATGTCACCGCTCGCCTCGAGCAGCACGGCAAGATTGTTCTGGAGAACGGCGTTCTTGGGATAGGCGGCCACGCCCTCTCGCGCGGTCCGCAACGCATTCTCGGTGTCGTCCAGTCCGGCCGCCGCCAGGGTTGCGGCCCAGTACCAAAGCGCCGGCACGGCCTTGCCATCGAGCAGCTCGCAGGCGCGCGCGAGGCGAGACTGGGCCACCTTGTTGTCGCCACGCTTGAGCGCCACGATGCTCCAGCCGAGCATGACCCGGGGATCGTCCTTGGCGCGGCTGGCCGCCTCGCCGAAGGCAGCTTCCGCCTCGTCCAGGCGTCCGAGCTGCTCGAGGGCAAATCCCAGGTTGTGCAGCGCCGCCGGCCGAGTCACTCCGGCATCGGCTGCTTGGCGGAGCGCGTTTGCCGCATCCTCCCACCGCGCCTGCCGTATGGCGATCAGTCCAAGGAAGAGTGGCGCACCGTTGTCGGACGGGCGCAGCTCGAGTACCCGCCGGAACTCCCGTAACGCCTCTTCCAGCATGCCTGCCTTGTAGAAGGCAACCCCAAGATTGCGATGCTCGTCCACCCGGCTCTCGTTGACCTTCGGCGCAGCAGCGGTGGAAGTAGCCACTCGGTGAGCGAAGCCCGCCGTGATCAAGCCATACAGCGCCTTCCCCACCTCGAACTCGACCATCCCGGAGTCATCGATCAGCTGCCGTACGTCGCGGGTGCCGTCGATCAGGCGGAGCAAGCGCTGCTGCTCCGCCGAGAGCGTCGGGGCCGACTGGCTGATGTGCTGGTGATCGACCGAGAAAATCAGATCGAAGGAGGGGATTTTCTTCTCGATCAGGCTCCACTCGTCCACCCGCCGAGCACCTTCGAGCAGCAGCGCCTCGGGGCTGATCCGGACCAGGAAATCTTCGCGCTCGGGCCGAACTCCCGCCTCGAAGTTGAAGGTCCCCGAGGTCCAGGTGAACAGGTAGTACACAGCCTCTTCGATCTGGAGCTGCATGTACTCTTCCAGCTCGGCGCGACTGAGAATGTCGAGTCCCACCAGAATCTCACCCAGCTTGTGCTGCCGATCGCCGTCCTGGGCTTCGATCGCCTTCTCGAGCTGGTCCGCGGAGATGCGCCCCTTGCGCAGCAGGATGTCGCCCAGACGATCCCGGCGGTTCACGATCGAGGCGTAGACAATCTGGCCTTCATCCAGGTAGATCGTACCGAAGTTGTGCTGATCGGCGAGCGCCAGGCATCCGGTACGGCGGCCCAGGAACAGAAGCTGGATGACGTCGGGGAGGCTCGCCTCCTTCAAGCTGCCTTTGATGGCCATCAGCGCCACTCCTCGACGATGCGGTCACCAACATCGGACCAGTCCCACACGATCTTCTCCCGGCTCCGCACTCCGCTGGCCGGAGCCAGCACGCCGCTAGTCCGCACCGCCCCCGACTTGCGCGGGGCCCGGGGCACTGATCCCTCGAGCACCTCCCTCGCCAGCGCGGCCGTCGGGGTGGCACCCTGCGATTCAGCGGCATTGAGCACCCGCTGGAGCAGGCCCTGCACTGCCCGGACCGACTCAGCCGGACGGGACCCGAGGTACGCGGTTAGCTCGGGATCCACCGCACCAACCTTGGCCTGCAGCAGACGCTCAATGACCTGCTGCCGGATCTCCCGGTCCGGTGCCAGGAGGTCCACCACCAGGCCGCCTTCCAGCCGGGTTCGAAGCCGGCGCTCCACTGCCGTCATCTCGCCGAGGGGGACCGCCGAGGTAAACACCATCTGCTTGCCGGTCTCGGCCAGAAAATTGAACAGGACGAAGAGCTCATCCTGGGTGCGGTCCTTGTCCGCGATCAGGTGAACATCGTCCAGCAGAACCGCGGCAGCGCCTCGGTACCTGGCGCGCCAGGCGCCCACCGCGTCGCGGTCTATCGCCTCGATCAGCTCACCGGTGAACTCATGAGCACTCAGGCAGGCGACCGGGCCCTTCAATCGTGCCGCCAGCGCATTGCCCAGGGCATGCAGCAAGTGAGTCTTCCCTACTCCACTTGCGCCCACAATGACCAGCGGGTTGTAGCGGCTGGCGGGGTGGGCGACAACGGCCCGAGCAGCTTGCAGTGCCATGCGATTACTGGCCGACTCGAACAGATCGTCGAGGCGCCAGATGGGCAGCGGGGCCGGAGGTGGATGCGCGCCCTGCCGGGCCCGCTGGGTGATCGCTTCGGCTCCGGTGATGTCATCCGGATCGCGGAATGCAGTGGAGCCGGCCAGTGAGGGTGCCAGCTCCGCCGCCTCAACGTGGAGCGCCTGCAGCCGCCGGACATCGGACTCGAACTGGTTCAGGGCCTGTTCCGGATCGGTGGTCATCTCCTGTTGCAGGAGAGCTTCCAGCCGGGCGGTGCTGAATCCCTCGCCTTCCCATCGCAGAATCGCGGCAGCCACTTTGGTCCGCCAGGAGTCCACCTGCTGCGCGACGGTGGCCGAGACCTCGGACAGAAAGTCGCTGAACTCATCGACCCTCCGCGCCGTTTCTTCCGGCCCGGTCTGCTCCGGCGGCTCGGACTTTTCCAACTTCTCCGGCCTCTCCCCTGTTGCCAGCGCCCGAGCCTGCTCCGGCTTGAGCGGTGCATCACTCACGGCCTGAAACGCGACCAGCCGGTTGAGCGCGCCGAGCAGCTCCCGCACGTTGTCGATAACCAGCGATCCCACCGCCTCGAGTACGCCTTCGCCGAAGCGGGCCTTCCGCTCCTCCGCCTTGCGGCGGAGAATGGCGACCCTGGTCTCGTAGTCGGGAGCGCCGATGTCGATCACCAGCCCGCCGGCAAAACGCCGGATCAGCCGTTCATCGAGGGCCTCGATTTCGACCGGAGGACGGTCGCTGGTAAGCACGATCTGGCGGTTGGCCGTCTGCAGCGCATCACTGAGGCGTAGCAGCTCGGCCTGCATCTCTCGGCGGTGGGTCAGAAACTGTACATCGTCGACCAGCAGCAGGTCCACATCGATGAACCGCCGACGATAGGCTTCGCCCTGGCCGGCCGCTACCGCGGCGTGGAACGACTCGACGAATTCATCGAGCGTCAGATACTCGACCGAGAGCCGCGGGTTGATGGCCCTGGCAGCATGGCCGATCCCCATCAGCAGATGGGTCTTCCCCAGCCCGGGCCGGGCGTAGATGAAAAGCGGGTTGTACACGGTACCCGGCGACTCAGCCACCGCCTTGGCCGCGGTGAAGGCCAGCCGGTTCGCCGCGCCCACAACGAGAGTGTCGAAGCGGTAGAGGGGATTGAGCGTAGCGGTCACGCGACTGCGCTGCCCGCTGCCAGGCGCTTAAGCACCTGCTCGGAAACGCCCTTCAAGGTTCCGAATACGCCGGTTCCGTGCAGTGCATCGGCACTGAAGCTCCGCACCGAACGGAAATTCAGCGCGTCGTCCATTTCGTCGTGGGTGAGGATCAGGTCCTTCGGGAGGTCCTGTTTGTTATATTGGAAGACCACCGGCAGCTGGCGGATATCCACGCCCTGCGCCAGCAGATTGTCCTGCAGGTTCTGCAGGCTTTCCAGATTGTCATCGAA
>DASRIN010000304.1:0-2314 GCA_035649975.1 Gemmatimonadales bacterium | reverse complement strand
GCCATGGAAGGTGGGCTCGGCTCTACGTTTGGGGCTCACCTCTGTATCGAGGGCGAGGGTGACCGGCGTTCCGCCTACGGTGAACCCCTGGGCCGCGCCGAGCCGGAGGCGAGTGGGAACCGGATAATGGGTACCCGCATCCGCGTTGGTGGCGTCTCCACCGAGCGAGCGGACGGAGAGCCCGAGCCGGCCCCGCGAACTGTAGGCCAGAATCCCGCCAAGCGAGAGCACGGTGGCCGACGTGACCGAGCCGAAGTAATCGGCCGACATGTGGGTCACTGCCGCGCCGAGTCTGGTCTCTCGGCCCAAGGCTACAGCAGTTGTAAGTGTGAATGCCTGCTCGCTCGCATCCAGCTCCTGGGTACCCGGCCCCAGGTCGTCTTCGATGAGCTGCCCGTAGTCAAAGTGACGAAAGGCGAGGCCCACGCTGACCGGCTTGACCAACTGCATGCCACCTGCCAGCACAAACCCGTTGTAGCCGGCGTAGCCATCGTATCGGTGCAGGCTCAGGCGATGGGCGCCGGCCAGCGACGCCGGATTGAGCGCCGCCTCGGCATCGCTCGGCCGGGCGACCCCGGTGTTGCCGAGGCCCACCGCCTCTGGCGCGATGGGCTCAGTGGGAAAACGAAATTCGGAGACCGGTGCCTGGACTGCCAGCACCAGCAGGGGAACGGTCAGGGAGAGCAACATGGACGGGCCCTCCGCTTAACGAGTGATGACGAGCTTGCGGGTAGCCTTGAAGCTGCCTGCTTCCATCAGGGCCACGTACACGCCGGGGGCAACCCGCTCGCCCCGCTCGTTCAGGGAGTCCCACTGGACCACGTACTCACCGGCACCCTTTTGCTCCCGGACCAGGTTGCGGACCAGCTGGCCGGTGCTGCTGTAGATGCGGATGCGCACCTCTTCTGCCTGGCCTCCGGGAACGGCGTACTCGAGGGTAGTGATTCCGAACTGACGGAGTTGAGCCCGGGCAGAGAGTGCAGCGCCGCCGCCTTCGATGCCGGCCGTGGAGAACGTAGCCCCGGGTCGGCCGAGGCTCTGGCGCAGGGCAAAGGATTGAGGTGCGGAGGTTGAGGGAGCATCATCCGCCAGTTGCAGAGGCTGGGGGTTCCGCCGACGCTCCGCCAGCAGATTGATCAGAGCCTCGTCCGCAGTACGGCCGGTCGCCGCAATCAGCATCACCTGCAGGCGGCCCGACTGGGCGACAGTGATGGCACCGAGGGTCAACGCAAAGCGCACGTCTCCCGCCGTGCCGAGGGCGCGTGAGTCGGCCCGCTGCTCCAGATAGGCCTGGTTCGGTGTCTCGGGTTGGAGGAGTCCGCTTGCGCTGGCGTACTCCCGGACAGTAGTGCGGCTGCCCTCAGGCAGATTGCTCCACCCGTATGCGATGGAACCGGAATCCGGATCGGAAACGACGACGGCCTCCACCGAATCGATCCAGCTGAGCTTGTCGTCGTCAGCCCGTGCCCCAAGGTCGGGGTCGAGCGCATAGGATACTCGATAGCTGCCGGGCTCCTTCAGCGGGCTGGTAACCAGCTGAACGTTGGTCACGAGGGGGCTGGCTTTCTTCCGCATCTCGCTTACCACGAGTGTAGAGCCATTACGACTTACGCTTCGTCGTGCGGGCAGGCCGTCAGCAAGTGCGAAGCTGTTGGGCCAGGAGCCGTGCTCCCGCACGTCATCATGGCGTCCCGCGAGGGAATACAGCTGTACAGCTGCCTGCTCCCCATCGCGGGAGAGCCAGGGACCTGCTCCGAAGTGTCCGCCGACTACTCGGGGCGTTCTCACGGGACGAGTCGCGCCGAAGGTACTTCCGCGCGTACCGGAGGCCGGAACAGCTGAGGCGAGGGATGCGGAGACTCCGGGTGCAGCGACCAGCAGCGGATTGTTCACGCACGGCTTGGACTGAATGCACACGGTGGTAGTTGCAAAGCCATTATCCGTCACCCCGTCTGAGGTACGCCGGGCAAACAGCCGCCACCCGATGGTGTAGTCGCCGGCATAGGCGATGAACTGGCTGTTTTGACCGTTGGCCCAAAGGGTATACGGAGCTCCGTTGTCACCCCGGTCCCAGCGCCAGCCGGTGGCCGGGTAGTTGGCCGATCCGTTCAGTGGGTAGGTGGCCTTGACCGTGATGTATCCCGGCGCGCCCGCCGTCACGGTGAATGGCGCTTCCTGGCCCGCGACTCCGTACGCCCAATTCACCTGGTTCGGTGGCTGGGGATACCAGCCGAGGGAGGTGCCGGACAGGCTCCAGCGCTCATAGACGTAAGTGCGCAGCGTAACTCCCGTGGTGGTTACGGTTCCGGGAACG
>DASRIN010000303.1:0-2464 GCA_035649975.1 Gemmatimonadales bacterium | reverse complement strand
GGTCTATCAGGTAGATATGACGAACTACATCCAGCCGAATACCTGAGGCCTTCCCGGTTCGGATCAGCAACCCGCTACCGAAGTGGTACCCTGGCTGGAACGCGACTCCGGCTCCCACCCCCGCGAGGGCGCTGAGTCCGGCCTTCAAGAGCAGGTCGAAACCTCGCCCCTTTGCATCGTAGGCAGCTCCGACATCGGGAGCCAACAACAATGCCCCGACCTGCAGCGCATCGGGGAAGAGTGCAGCTGCAACCTCGGTGCTGAGTGTGTTGGGCTTGAGCCTGGAATAGTGGAAAGAGACCGCGGTGATCCCGACGCCCTCGTACATGAAACGCTCCACCGATGCGCCCATGGCCGGTTTGAGCCGCGGGAGAGTGTCCTGCGCAGCCAGGCTGGGTGGCACGGCCGACAGCAGGAGAGCGACAACGAGAAGACATCCCTGAAGGCGAAACATATGACCTCCTAGTGTGGGAGATATTCTCGCCCAAGGCCGTCCTCCCGGTATGTCCTGCAGCGTGACCTGGGACGGCGATCTCGCTACCGGTGCGACCGCCGCCACCACCACTCGGCAATCCATTGTGCTGGGGGAGTGAGAAACCAGATCAGTAGCGCCAGACAGCCGTTGAAGGATCGGTGCACAGGCCCGCCTCTCTGCTGCATGGAGTGCAGCTCGAGCGTCACGCTAGGCCTGAACCGTCCTCGCCTCGTGGCCCCGGACGTGACCTGATTGCACGCTCCGCAGGCGTCGGAGGCACACGGTGCCGTAGGTCAGCAGAATCGATCCGACCGCGGCGATCACCAGCAGCGAGCGTGGTGGCTGGAACCGTTGCCCTATCGTCGCGAGCAGCCAGAAGCTCGTCATCCTTCCCAGCAGAAAGGCGGCCAGATACCGGCTGGTGGAGTAGCGAGCCATTGCTCCGAGGATCCGGGCACTCCAGTCGGGCAGCGGCGTGGCGGCGACCAGGAGACAGGTCAGAAATGGCCAGCGCTGAAAGAGAGAGGTGAGGCGCGCCGATGCGGTGCGGATTCTGCCCAGCCGACGACTCCTGAGCACGTAGCCGTAGCCCAGGTAGTTCACTGCTTCCATGACGACGCTGATGACCGCGGCGCTGAGCGCGACCAGTGCGGGCGTGTGAGACTGTCCGTAGGCCATCACCACCGGCTCGAACGTGGCCGGCAGGAACGGAGAGGCTGGGCCGTGACACCACGCAGCCGCGAGGAAGAGCGGGACCAACTCCTGCCAGCGGGTCAGCTCACCCATGGAGGACCCCCTGTGCCAGCATTAACAGCACTGCGAGCCAGATCCCCAGGTAGACCGGCACGACCCGATTGCGTTTCCGCAGGACGTCGGGAAACCGGACCGGCTTCCCGGCAAACTTCCCTCGGGGCCGGCTGGGAAAGAGGAAGGTCTTATAGCTCTCGGTGGCGGCGATGGTGTATCCGGTGGCAGCCAGCGTCACCACGACGAGATCGGAGGTGAGCTGTGCCAGGAGCAGCGCCCACCCGGCGGCCAGCAGCGGGCTCCGGAGAAACTTGAGCGGCTGAAATCCCTCGAACGGAGCGTCCTTCCAGGCGCCACCGAAGGCGGAGACCCAGCCTCCGATCGAGCCGATCAGCGCGACCATCACCGGCGATACGCGACCCGCCTGCTCTAAATAGCGGTGGACCAGAATCACCAGGCCCAGCAGCCCGGCAGAATACGCGACGCCAAGCAGCACCCGGACGACCCGGCTCTCGACCGGCCGGCCCAGGACCGCGAGCTGCATTGGAATGGCGTACTTGGATTGGTCCGACTGGCGCAGGAAGGTCTTGTAGACCTCCGCGATCAGGCGCTCGAGGACGTAGGCCACCCCGAACAGGAGAACGGCCCCCGATGCGGTGGTAGGATCCAACCTCATCAGTTGCCCCGCCACCGGCCCTATCACTCCGCCGAGGATGACGCTGCGGAAGAACTTGCTGCGCTCGAACCCTTCGTGGGGCGCGTCTTTATACATCCCCCAACTGGCTGCGTGCACCCCGCTGAGTAACCCGATCAGCAGGCCGGCTCCGAATGTGTTCATGGTGTTTCTCGTTCCTATGGCGTTGATTGGTAGGCGGCTTCGACCAACGCGAGATCTCGCCGCGCGTGGGCCAGCGTCATCTGGGGCTCCCGATTCTCTCGGAGGCAGCCGATGAAGTCGGCGAACATCGCCCGGTAGCCCGCGATGTCGCCGAGCTTCGGGAGAATCACTCGTACCCCGCTGGTCCGCACCGCTACGAAGAGCCCGTTCGACTCGAAGGTCACCGACCCGCGGGTGCCGTAGATCCGGGACAGCCTGAGCCCGCGGAAGAGCGAGGTGGTGTCCCATGCGTGATGGAGCGTTCCCACCGCGCCCTGCTCGTACTGGACCACGACCAGCATGCTGCGCTCGATCCCGCGCGCTCCGTCGGGCCGGAAGCCGTGGACCGATTCGACCGTGAGTCC
>DASRIN010000302.1:0-2062 GCA_035649975.1 Gemmatimonadales bacterium | reverse complement strand
CTGGACGACCTGCGCCATGTGCGTCAATTCCTGGTCGCGGCTGCGGCAGGCGCCGCGTGCAGCGCTCTGATCGGGTCGAGCACGCTCTGGCTGGCCGGTGCGCTACCTGCCGAACTGCCGCCTGCGGTGGCGGTCTGGTGGACCGGCGATCTGCTGGGGGCTCTGGTGGTAGCGCCGGTGATCCTGGCGTGGGGCACCCGCCCGCAGGTTGCCGAAGGCACGCCTCGGCTGCTCGAGCTGGCCCTCCTCTGCCTGGGTAGCCTTGCCGCTGCCGAGTTGGTGCTGGGACGACTTGTGGATCCCGCGGTGTTGCGCCGGGTGGATTACCACTACCTGCTCTTTCCCTTCGTGATCTGGGCGGCGCTCCGCTTCGGCAGCCGCGGGGCCGCGCTCACCACCCTCGGTGTCGCCAGCCTCGCGGTGCTCCACACGGTGCAGGGCGGCGGCCCCTTCATCGGGGTGACTAACACTCGGACCCTGTTCGCGGTGGCGCTCTATCTCACCGTGGTCGCTGTGACCGGCCTGGTGCTGGCCGCCGCCGTGCAGTGGGAGCGGCGTCAGGCTACCCAGGCACTCGCCAGGAGCGAGGACCGTCTCCACCGCGCGCTCGACGCCGCCCGGATGGGGACCTGGGTCTGGTCGGTCGAGACTAACACGCTCATCTGGGACGAGAACCTGCGCCAGCTCTACGGTCTTGCACCGGGGGACCCGATGACTAACTACGAACAGTTCATCGCTCGAGTGCATCCCGACGATCGGAACTTCGTAGCCGAAACGGTCCAGCGGGTGCTGCGCGACGGTGGGGAGCTGAATTACGAGTTTCGGACCGTTCTACCGGATGGACGGGTGCGCTGGATCGCCGACCAGGGCGAGGTGCGGCGCAACCCGGACGGATGGCCGATCTACCTTGCTGGCGTATGCACCGACGTGACCGAGCGGCGCACCACCGAGGAGCGGCTACGGCAGGCACATCGAATGGAATCGGTGGGCCGACTCGCCGGCGGCGTTGCCCACGAGGCCAACAATCAGATGAGCGTAGTGCTCGGCGCCGCCGAGTTCATCCTGCGGCGTCCTGACGTCCCGGAAGCAGTGCGGGTCGATGTGGAGTTCATGCAGAAGGCGGCGGAACGCACCGCCGAGATCACCAGCCAGCTGCTCGCCTTCAGCCGGCGGCAGATACTTAAGCCGGCAATCTTCGATCTCAACACGGTAATCTCCGGCTGGGAGCCGGTGCTGCGCCGGCTCATGGGCGCGGACTGCGGAGTGATCCTCCGGCTGTCACCGGACATCGGCCTGGTGCGAGCCGATCCGGGCCAGCTGGAGCAGGTGCTGCTCAACTTGGCCCTTAACGCCCGCGACGCCATGCCGCGGGGCGGAACAATCACCGTGGAGACCTTTCCCATCGACCTCACGGCCGGCTATCTCCGGCTCAAGTCGGGGACGACAGTCCAGCCGGGACGCTATTCGGTGCTCGCGGTGAGCGACACTGGCCACGGCATGGACAAGGAAACCTTGGCCCACGTCTTCGAGCCTTTCTTTACGACCAAAGGAGTAGGTCAGGGAACCGGGCTGGGCCTCTCGACGGTGTATGGAATCGTGAAGCAGTCGGACGGCTACATCTGGGTCTACAGCGAACCGGGGCAGGGCACCACCTTCAAGATCTATCTCCCGGTCCGAGCCGGCGCGGTGGAGAGCCCGCCCAAAGAGCCGGCGAAGCTCCCCGGGCAAAGGAACGAGTGTGTGTTGGTGGTGGAGGACGACCGGATGGTCCGGCTCATGATGAAGCGCTCCCTGGAGGAGGCTGGCTACCGGGTGCTCGATGCCGACAGTGCGGAGCAGGCCCTGCACATCGTCCAGGACAAACCCGAAATCAGCCTGGTGCTCACCGATTTAGTGATGCCGGGCGGGGGCGGCCGGGAGCTGGCCGACCGCATCATCGAGCTGCGACCGGGGACGTCGGTGCTTTTTACCTCGGGCTACACCGACGGCGAGGTCGAGCGACGCGGGCTGCTCCGTTCCGAGGCAGCGTTCCTGCAGAAACCGTTTACGCCGCAGGCGCTGG
>DASRIN010000301.1:0-3138 GCA_035649975.1 Gemmatimonadales bacterium | reverse complement strand
CGTTGCTCGGCTGCAGCTTGCGGGCCGACTCCAACTCCTCTAGTGCCCGTTGGTAATCCAACCGCCCATGGTAGTAGTAGAAGCCGAGCGCCAGATGGCCCTCGGCGAGATCGGGCCGGAGCCGGATAGCCCGGTCGGCGGCCTCCTTCTGCTTGGCGAGCCGCTCCTCCGTGCGGTCGTAGTAGAACCAGTAGAGCTGGTCGTGGGTGAGTGAGAGCTGGGCGAATGCCAGGGCGAAGGTCGGGTCCCGCCCAATCGCCTTCTGGTAGAGCTCCTCCGCCGCCCTGAGGTCGGGCTCGGCCACACCCCGCTCGAAATACACGTTGCCCCGGAGGAAGTAGTCGTATGCCGCCGAGTCACCGGTTGGCCTAGCCGCTAGTGCCTGCCGCTCCGGACCCCCGATCGCCACATCGAGTGCCTGCGCCACCCGGCCCGCGATGTCGGCCTGCAGCTGGAACACGTCCTGGAAGGCCGCATCGAAAGGTTGCTGCCAGCGGGTCTGGGGCGTGCGACCTGCGGCTATCTCAACCAGCTCGGGGCTGACCAGGACCCGGCTCGAGCCGGTCGTACCCTTCTCCCAACGGACCGTGCCGGTGAGGAGGTACCGCGCCCCCAGCTCGCGTGCCACCTGCTCGGGTGGCTTGTTGGTCCGCTTGTATGGCGCGGAGCTCCCCCGCGCGATGACCTGAACGCCGGGCACGGCGGCGAGCTTTCCGCGCACCGCATCGCTCACCCCGTCCGCGAAATACTCGTCCTGGACTGCGCCCTGGTTCTCGAATGGGAGCACCGCGAGCACCTTCCCCCGAGCCACACCGGTCTCCTCCTTGGAGTGAGTTCGGCGCCAGGCGAACAGCACACCCAGCCCGATCAGCAACCCGAGTGCAAGGGCCAAAGCTGCCAGGGGCAGGCCCCGCGGACCAGACGGTCCGGGAACCACCGAGACCGGCGGTCGGCTCGCGGGTGTGGTGACCGGTGTCGCGCCCGTGATTGACAAGGCGCGGCCGAAATCGGCCGCAGTCTGAAACCGGTCGGCGGGGGCCTTGGCCAGCGCTCTGAGGACGGCTTGCTCGACCACTTCAGGAACCGTCTCCCGGAGTACCCGCAGGGACGAAGGCGCCTCGTTGAAGCGCCGCGCGATCACCGCCTGCGCGGTGGGTCCGGTGAACGGCGGCGTGCCGGCCAGCATCTCGTACAGCACTATCGCGAGAGAGTAGATATCGCTGCGAGGGTCGAGCTCCCGCTCGCCCGCGGCCTGCTCCGGGCTCATGTAGGCCGGAGTGCCCATAGTCAGCCCGGTCTCGGTCAGTCTTTCGTCGGCTCCACTCAGTGCCCGGGCAATGCCGAAATCCGCGACCAGCGTGTCACCGTCCTTGGTGACGAGAATGTTCTCCGGCTTGATGTCCCGGTGCACCACGCCATGGCGGTGGGCATAGTCGAGTGCCCGCGCACTCTCGGCGGCGATCCGGAGCGCATCCTCCACCGGCAGCTGCTTCTCCCGGCGGAGCCGATCGCGGAGCGATTCGCCCTCGACGTAGTGCATGGTGAACCACAGCTGGCCTGCAGTTTCGCCGGAGTCGAGGACGGTCAGGATATGGGGATGCTGGAGTCGCGCAGCGAATTTGATTTCACGTTGGAAGCGCTCGGGCCCGAGAGTGGCGGCGAGCTCAGGGTGGAGGACCTTCAGAGCAACCGGGCGGTCATGGCGCACGTCGTGAGCGAGAAATACGGTGGCCATGCCCCCGCGGCCGAGCTCGCGCTCGATGCGGTAGCGATCGGCCAGAGCATCCTGGAGGCGGACCAGCATCAGTCCTTCTTCTCTCCGGTAAGCAGCGCCAACTCCGCTCGAACCTCGTCGACCTGGGGTTGGAGCGGGGCGTCGGGATTGGTGCGAAGGGCCAGGTAATGCTGGTAAGCCCGGGTGGCGCGGTCCCGATCGCCGATCAGCGCATGAAGCCGGCCTTGCTCCCGGAGATAGGTCGAGAGATATCCGGTGTGCCCCAGCGCAAAGACGTTGGCGCGGCGTATCGCGCCGATTGCCCGAGGGAGATCTCCCTGCATCTCGAACAGCCGGGAGACCAACAGGTTGGCCCACTGAGTCGAAAACCACTCCGGAGGTCCAGTCTCCAGCACCGAGTCGAGCTGGGACAGCACCAGGGAAGCCTCCGGTGTCTTCCTGAGCGTGGCCGACCAGGCCTCCAGCATGAGGGCGCAGCGGAACGCGAATTCGCTACCGCTGTGGGTCTGGCGGGCTGGGCGCAGCTTGGTGATCGCAGCAGTGGTGGTCTTCAGGTTTCCCTGATGCAGCCGCCATTGCTCCAGCATGCAGATGTCCCCGTACTGCTGCTCCCGTTGTGCTGAGTCCCGGGCGAGCGGGGCATCGGCCCAGCGGACCAGCTGATCGGCCGCCTCCGCGGCGGCTCTGCCGTCCCCGTCCCAATAGATGCCGTCGGTCACCCGGGCGTGAAGATGTCCCCGGGGATTGTCGTCCGACACCTTCGGCAACTCCGAGGTCAGGGCGAGGCCTTCCTTTATCCTCCCCGCATTCATCGCCAGATCGTGAGCGAAGAGGAGACCGATGAACCGCTCCGGCCGAGTGCTCGCATGGCTCCGGACGACGGTCAACGCCCGCCGGGCGTCCTCCACTGGCCAACCATAGCTGGGCCAGACGAACGAGACCCACCTCAGCGTGCGCTCCTTCATTCGGTCGAATCCGGCGCTGAAGGCCTCGAGCGCCAGTGAGTCGCGCAGTCCGAGCGCCATGATCAGGCGGAAGTACTCCGAGGTGCCGCCCAGCGAGTCCGCCCGAAGGCCGAGGGTACCATAGTGTCTGAGGCCAGCAGTGTCCCCTCGACCCGCCGCCCGCTCGGTCAGATGCACCAGGGCTCCCACGAAGGTCGAGTCCAGCTCCAGTGCGCGCCGAAAGGCCGCGTTGGCGCGGTCCCAGGCATCCTCGTAGCCGAGCACCGTACCCCAGTGGTGATACTCATCGCCCAGCTGGTACCAGGAGTCCGCCCGGTCGGGCACCGCTCGGACCGCGCGCTCCCGCGCCTCGAGCAGCTCTGCGTGCGACGGCGGCTCCGGGTACCTGAGCCCACTCTCCGCTTCCAGCAGCGCTCTATCTCGGGGACTCAAGCGGTC
>DASRIN010000300.1:0-2740 GCA_035649975.1 Gemmatimonadales bacterium | reverse complement strand
ATGTTAACAAATAAGTGATTCAGTTATTATCACTCTCATGCCTAGGGTCAAGGCAGCTAACCGCATAGATCACATAGCAGACGCGGCCACTGAGGTATTCATACTCCACGGCTACGCTCCCGCAAAGATTGCTCAAATCGCCGAGCGAGCCAGGGTGGGCCCGGGAACCATCTACCTCTATGCGGAAGGCAAGGAGGCTCTCTTCGATCTGGCGATCCGCAGGGCAATGGAGGATCCTACGGTCTGGACCATGAACCTCCCTCACCCGGCGCCGGGGCCCGGTGCGGTCGCTGACGCCCTGTGGCGCTGTCTTCAGAATGCTTCCCACTTTCCCCAGCTGTGGATGGCGACCGAATCTCCGCCACCGGCGGATAGTACCGCCGAAGTCGAGGGGATCATCCGGGAGCTGTATCGCTGGCTGCACCGGTACCGGCGGGCGATCAAGCTGGTCGAGCGGTGCCGAGGCGACTGGCCGGATGTGTCTCAGGTGTTTTTCCGACGATTCTGGCGAGGCGGTGTCCGCCGCCTGGCGGACTATTTTCGGCGGCGGGGCGCAGATCACTCTCTACCGGTCCGGCGAGACTATCTCGCGGCCGCCCACCTCATAGTAGAATCCCTGACCTGGATGGCGGTTCATCGGGAGTGGGCGCCCGACGCGGCGCTGCTTCCCGAGAACGTGATCGAGGAAACCGCCCTCGCCATGCTGGTGCCGGCGATTTGCAGCAAGCCGTAAGCAGCCATGAGGAGCTCCCATGAACAACGGTGCTGCCTTCCTCGCTCAATCGCGTGAATACCTCACGGCGCATTACCTCCCCAAGATTCGCGGCTCGGTGGATGTGCTGCCGGATGCCGATATCTGGTGGCGTCCCCACGAAACGGCCAACAGCGTCGGCAACCTGTTACTGCATCTTGCCGGCAACATCCGGCAATGGGTAGTGAGCGGCGTGGGCGGCGCAGCCGATCGCCGAGACCGCGCCTCCGAGTTCGCGCGGCGGGAGCCGATTCCCCGCCTCGAGCTGCTGGCGCTGATCACCGACGCGGTGCTCGAGGCCGATTCCGTGATTGCGGCTACCGACCCCGCTTCGCTGGGCGAACGCCGGGAGATACAGGGCAGAACCGTCACCCTGCTCGAAGCGATCTATCATGCGGTCGAGCATTTCGGGATGCACACCGGACAGATCGTGTACATCGCCAAGCTGCGTACCGGCATCGATTTGGGTTTTTACGAAGTGGTCGAGGGAATTCCGCGGGCGGCATGGGAGGGGAGGCCGGAAGGGGGAAGCGCGTAACTGGGTGCCGGGTACTGGGTACTGGGTACTGGGTACTGGATACTGGGTACTAGGTACTGGACACTGCCGGCCCACTAGGACCCAGCACCCAGTACCTGGCCCCCAGCTAGGGAACTTGCCCCCAGAACGCCCCCAGATACGCCAGTAATCCCGCATACAGCTCAATCCCATCCCACAGATTCTTGATCCGCAGATTCTCGTTCTCGGCGTGCTGATTGTTGTCGTGATTCACGATCGGCACCATGATGAGCGACGCGCCAAGCACCTCCCTGAACCGGTACAGCGGGAGGCTGCCTCCGAGCGGTGGCTCCACGACCACCGGTTCTCCGAGAGCGGCCTCGGCTGCACGAATCACGGCCCGGGAGACTGGAAGATCGAGCGGCGTGCTGGTCGCGGGATAGCCGCCGTCGCCAGTCACCTTGATGATGCGAGGATGGGCGCGCCGGGTCGCCGAATCGGGATCTTGGTGCACCACATGATAGCCCCGCTTGGTGAAATGGGCTTCGAGCATTGCGCGGATCCGCTCGGGCCGCTGGTCCGGCACCAGCCGGAAATCGATGTAGGCGGTCGCCTCAGGGACGATGACATTCGCGGAGGCCGCACCGGTACGACCTCCCGAGATTCCGCTGACATTCAGCCCGGGTTTCGACACTTGTTCCACGAGGGCAGCGCCGGAGCCTTCGGTGCGGCCCAGCTTGAGGTCCGCTGCCACTCGGTCGTCGATATTGGGCATTGCCGCCAGCGCGGCCCGTTGCGAGGCTGAAAACGGCAGCACATCGTCGTAGAACCGGTCGATCAGGATCTTGCCCTCCTCGTCGCGCATCGAGGCGATGAGATGGGCAAGCATCACGTTGGGATTGGGGGCCCAGTTTCCGTAGTGACCGCTGTGCAGCGGACGCGCCGGCCCATACACGGTGAGATTCACCCCCATGACGCCCCGCACCCCGAAGGAGATCTTGGGCTGCCGGCTCTGGTGCACCGGACCGTCACCGAAGAGCCAGAGGTCGGCCTTGAGCAGCGGCGCATGCCGGGTCAGCATCTCACCGAGATGCGCGGAGCCGGCCTCCTCTTCTCCCTCGAAGAAAAACTTGAGATTGACCGACTGCCGCTGCCCGAGCGCCTTGAGGGCATCGAGCGCGGTCAGCATCGCGACGATGGGAGATTTGTCATCGCTCGCCGAGCGGGCGTAGAGTCGCCATTCCGGATCGAATCGACCTCCGGGAGCGGGAAAGGGAATCTGCCGCGCCCCCCTGGTCAGGGCGCCGTCGCGCAACACCACCTGCCAGGGCTGGGTGACCCACCGGGCCGAATCCACCGGCTGTCCGTCGTAGTGGGCGTAGAACACCACGGTACGGGTTGCACCGGGAGCCGGCAGCTCCCCGAAGACCGCCGGGGGCGACCCGGGCGACTCGAGGATGCGCGCGGTCGCGCCGCGGCGCTCGAGCATTGCG
>DASRIN010000299.1:0-2703 GCA_035649975.1 Gemmatimonadales bacterium | reverse complement strand
AGAACGGGGCTCAGATGCTCGACATCAACATGGACGAGGCCATGCTGGACTCCTCCCATGCCATGGCCACGTTTCTCCAGCTCCTGGCCGGGGAGCCGGATATCAGCCGGGTCCCGGTGGTCATCGATTCCTCCAAGTGGGAGGTCATCGAGGCCGGGCTCAAGTGCGTGCAGGGAAAGGGTATCGTCAACTCGCTCAGCCTCAAGGAAGGCGAGGAGAGCTTCCTCCGCCAGGCCACGCTGGTGCGGCGTTACGGGGCTGCCGTCATCGTCATGGCCTTCGACGAGCAGGGACAGGCAGACACCGCCGATCGCAAGCTGGAGATCTGCCGCCGGGCCTACCGCCTGCTCACCGAAAAGGTCGGCTTTGCTCCGGAGGACATCATCTTCGATCCCAACGTTTTCGCCATTGCAACCGGGATCGAGGAGCACAACAACTATGCGGTGGAGTACATCGAGGCCACTCGCCGGATCAAAGCGTCACTGCCTCACGTTCTGGTCAGCGGCGGGGTGAGCAACGTGTCGTTTGCCTTTCGAGGTAACGATCCGGTGCGCGAGGCGATCCACTCGGTCTTTCTGTATCACGCCATAGAAGCCGGCATGGACATGGGGATCGTGAATGCGGGCCAGCTCCCCATCTATGCCGACATTCCCCCCGACCTGCTGGAGCAGGTGGAAGACGTTGTGCTGAACCGGCGCTCCGACGCCACCGACCGGCTGCTCGAGATCGCGGATTCCGTCAAAGGGCGGGCGGTGAGTCTCGGCGCCGACCTGGCTTGGCGCAACGCGCCGGTGGCGGACCGGCTGACTCATGCCCTGGTCGAAGGTATCGCGGACTACATCGTCGAAGACACCGAGGAGGCGCGCCAGCAGGCGGAGCGGCCCATCCACGTGATCGAGGGGCCGTTGATGGATGGAATGAACGTCGTGGGCGACCTGTTCGGGGCCGGCAAGATGTTCCTTCCCCAGGTGGTGAAGAGTGCCCGGGTAATGAAGCGGGCCGTTGCCCATCTCGTCCCCTACATCGAGGCAGAGAAGGTCGCGTTGGGCGATGCCGGCAACGGACAGCAGCGCTCCAACGGCCGGGTATTGCTGGCGACGGTGAAGGGTGACGTGCACGACATCGGCAAGAACATCGTGGGTGTGGTGCTGCAGTGTAACAACTACGAGGTGATCGACCTCGGCGTCATGGTCCCCTCGGCCCGGATCCTGGAGACCGCTCGCCGCGAGCAGGTGGACATCATTGGCCTGAGTGGGCTGATCACCCCCTCTCTGGAGGAAATGTCCTTCGTGGCCAGCGAACTGCAGCGCGAAGGATTCACCCTGCCCCTGCTCATCGGAGGAGCCACCACCTCCCGGGTGCACACTGCGGTCAAGATCGAGCCTCGCTACACCGGGCCTACGGTCCACGTCGTCGATGCGTCGCGCGCCGTCGGTGTAGCCGGAAGCCTCCGGAACGAGAGTCTTCGGGATGGATTCGTCGCTGGAATCAGGACGGAGTACCAGACCTTGCGAACTGAGCGAGGCGGGCGCCAGGCCGATGAGCGGCGGCAGCCTCTGGAGGATGCCCGCCGAAACCGCCTGGTGGTCGACTGGGCCGAATCCGTACCGCCGGAGCCCTGCTTTGTCGGCACTCGTCCCCTGAGGGATTACCCGCTGGAAGAGCTGGTGCCCTACATCGACTGGACGCCGTTCTTCCAGACCTGGGAGCTGGCCGGCCACTACCCTGCCATTCTGGACGATCCCAGGGTTGGTGCCACCGCCCGGAGCCTCTTCCGCGATGCCGAAAGCCTGCTTGGCCGCATTGTCCGCGAGCGTTTGCTGCGCGCCCATGCAGTATTCGGGTTCTTTCCGGCCAATAGTGTGGGCGATGACATCGAGCTCTATGCCGACGATTCGAGGCAGCGGCCCCTGGCAGTAATCCACACGCTCCGCCAGCAAATGGTGAAGCCGCCGGGCCGCCCCAACCTGTCGCTGGCGGACTTCGTGGCGCCGCGGGATAGCGGCGTGCCCGACTATATGGGCGCGTTTGCGGTAACTGCCGGGGTGGGCAGTGACGCCCTGGTGGCACGCTTCGAGGCAGAGCATGACGACTACAGCGCGATTCTGACCAAAGCTCTAGCCGACCGGCTGGCCGAAGCACTTGCCGAACTGCTTCACCTGCGGGTGCGCCGGGAGTATTGGGGCTACGCGCCGAACGAGGCTCTCGACCAGCAAGGTCTGCTCAAAGAGCGCTTCCAGGGTATCCGCCCGGCTCCGGGCTATCCTGCCTGTCCGGATCACACTGAGAAGCGAACGCTGTTCGATCTGCTCGGCGCCGAGAAGCAGGCCGGCATCACCCTGACCGAGAGCTTTGCCATGCTGCCTACCGCATCGGTCAGCGGCTACTACTTCTGGCGACCCGAGGCCCAGTATTTCGGGGTCGGCAAGGTCCAGCGCGATCAGGTTATGGACTATGCCCGGCGCAAGGGCATGGACGTCGGGGCCGCCGAGCGATGGCTGGCACCCAACCTGGGATACGAGCGCTAGGATGCCTACCCTTCGCGACCTCATCAGCGATTCACGGGTGCACGTCCTGGACGGCGCCATGGGCACCATGCTCTACAGCCGCGGGATCTTCGTGAACGCGTGCTACGACGAGCTGAGCCTGAGCCAGCCGGCCCTGGTCCGCGAGGTCCACGAGGCCTACGTCCAGGCCGGGGCG
>DASRIN010000298.1:0-3984 GCA_035649975.1 Gemmatimonadales bacterium | reverse complement strand
GTGATAGCGATGCCGAGCCGGACTCCCAGAGGATCAGCCATCGCAGGATGCGAACCCATGCGGCCAGCGCCTCCAGCTGCGGCAGGCCTTCTCTCCGGAGCACCCTGGCCACCTGATAGCGGCTCCTCATGCCGACATCCGTGGCGAAGCGCTGCGCATCATCGATCAGTCCTCCCGACCGGGCTAGCGTCTCGACCAGCCGGGCCGACTCCGGCGACCGTAGCGGCAGCGCGGCCAGAAGCAGCCGACGAACCGTGTCGCAGGCCGCGTCTCCCGTGACGGGCTGGGTGTGAGCGCACATATCGCTATGGTGTTCGAGAGAGGTTGATCCTAAGCTAGCGCTACCGATCAGTGACTCTTTTCCAGTACGATGCGGCCCGGTTTCGCTGACCGCTAGGGGCGAGGACTGAGCTGCGCAGAAGGTGCGTCTCATGCAGTTCTACACCGTCAGGCGGGGAGACTCGCTCTGGCGCATTGCCTCCCTCATCTATCACGACGGCAATCGCTGGCCGCTGATCGCCGAGGCTAACCGGATCGGTGCCCCGAGCCGCCTCACGGTGGGCCAGCGGCTGGTATTGCCGAACGGGAGCCCGGAGCCCCCGGCGGCCGCTCCTACGCCGGCCCCCGACCCCGTTGTAGCGCCGGCGCCAGACGATCCGCTGCTCAAGATCGCTCCCGTGCTGGCTGGAAAGGCGCGCAGTCTGATCGAAGGTTGCCGCACGGCGGGAGTGACCCTCCGCATCTCTCAGGCTTTACGAACCTGGGGCGAACAGGATGCGCTGTATGCCCAGGGCCGTACCGCGCCCGGTGTGATCCGGACCTACGCCCGGGGCGGGGAGAGCTTTCACAACTTCGGCATGGCGTTCGATATCGTCCTGCTCGAGTCAGGTCGAGTCACCTGGGACGCGCGCCACCGGGGATGGCGCGTCGCCGGCGAGATCGGGACCGGCCTGGGGCTCCTCTGGGGGGGAAACTGGAAATCGCTCAAGGATCTGCCGCATTTCGAGATGCGCGGCCAGCTCACGCTGCGGGACTGCCGTTCCCTCTATGCCGGCGGACTGCCAGCCGTGTGGACCAAGCTGGTGTAGCCCACCATGGCGACGTTCACGCCAACTCAATGCCGCAGCCTCGTCTACCGGTACTTCCTCGTCGAAGGCTGGCTCCCGCGCGGGACCACCGCGCAGAACTGGCGGGACCTCACCATTCGCCGGATGCAGATCGACGATCCGCCCCTCCCCAGCGACCAGGACCTCCAGAAGCGCCGCATCGCCCTGGATCTTCAGAACCTCTTTTTCGTGCTGGGCGGGGAGCTTGAGTCCCCCATCGATCAACTGCGAGACGGTACGCTGACGCTGGGCGAACTGGCCCAGTGGTGTTGCGGGCACCAGACATGATCGGCCGCATGCGGATGTGCGGCTGTCTTTGCGCTCTGGTGACAACCCTGCGGGGCGCGACGGCCGCGCAGATCGTCGGCTCTGCCTCCGGCGTCACGTACGATGTCGATATCCGAAAGGCGACCGAGGAGAACGGCGCCTTCGGCGTCGACTTCGACGTGCGGTACGACCGGGAGCGATCCGGCCCCAATCCCCAGGGCCATCACTATGGGTTGGGTCTCCGCGCCGGCGGGTTCCAGGCATTGGGCGCCGGTACGGGGGACGTGAACGAGATGTTTGGCGAGGTCGCGGTGCGGGGGCGGTATTATCGCAGCGGGCTCATGTCGCTGCCTGCATGGCAGCAGACCCGCTATCTCCAGCTCGCCGAGTGCGATCCCGCAGCCAGGGAGCCGAGCGATAGCACGGAACCGGACCCGCGTTGCTCGGAGTATACCGCAGCTGATTGGGCCGAGTACAACGAGCTGATCCGCCGGCTCGGCAAGCAGCGCAGGTTCTACTCCTACGACCTGCACTATCGCTATGAGTCCACCCAGGATCTCACGCGGGGCCAGAACGTGTTCGGCCTGGGTGTGAGTGGGGAAGTGCCTCGCCTGGCCGAGGCGCTCGATGTCATTCCCGCACTGACCCGCGACTCTTCCGGGTTTCGTCCCCAGGAGGTCCGCGGCTACGCCGGAATCGATTACGTCGATCCCCAGAGTGACGTTGCCCTGGTGCTTGGCGCCGCTTCGCCCTTCTGGCGGGCCCGCTGGGAGTTCGCCTGGAACACCCAGGTCTTCAACGCTCTGGTGCTGCGAGCCACCTGGTATGGCCATTACCTGTTCGCTGTACCGGAGCCGGTCAAGGTAGCGGATCGGACCTTCAATGCATTCCTGCAGGTGTGGCTCAACTACCCGGTGACGAGCGAGACGGCACTACTGATCAAGTATGTGACCGGCCGGGTTCCTCCCGAGTACGAGTCGACCAGCATGGGGTCGCTCGGCTTTTCTCTGACACTCCAATGACCGCAGCCCCCGATACCGCCAGCCCACCGCAGCCCGACTCCGGCGCCGCTGGCGAGGTTAAAGCGTCCACGCTTGACCAGAGTGACGCCGGAACCGAGACGCCGATCGGACGGAAGAACCAGCCCATTCGCGTCCTCACCTTCTCCAGCGGCGGCGTCGATACCGCGATGCAGCTGGGCGTGGCGCACGCGTTGCTGGTCATGCGGGCCGAGGCGCCCGATGTGGTGCTCGGCATCTCGGCGGGAGCGGTCAATGCGGTCGCGCTCGCCGAGATCCTGCAGGCCGGGCCACCCGGCCAATCCGCTGGAGGCGCGGACGGCGCTGCGCTGGAGCCGCTGGAGCCGAGGGTGGCCCGATTCCGGCAGATTCTGGAGGATTTCCAGAACTGCCCCCACGACCTGATCGACGCCATGCTGCCGGACGCGTATCAGATCGACGCTCAGAAGCCGGTCAAGACTCTCCGGCTTCCGGTCCAGGCCGAACTGGAGCGGCGCTGGCGCGATGACAGTCTCGCCTCCCGAGCCGGGCTGATCAACTTCTATAACGAGCTGCTGCTCCTGCGGGCTTCGATCGGAACCATCACGCGAGCCATTCGCCGGGTTCTGGGGGTGAACGCGGCCAGGGAGTCACTGCCCAAGATATGGTGGGCGGTTAAGGCAATGGAGTCGTTCCGCCTCTGGATGCTGATCGGGGCGGTGCTGCATCGCCTCGCACCGTTGGTCTGGCCGGTTGGCCGGACCACGATCGCCTGGCGTCCCTGGACGGCATCCATCCGGCGTGAACGGGGTGTCACCGCCGCCCGCTTGATCTTTCGATCCCGCCTGTGGGCCCGCGCCCGAGCGCTACTGGTGAACGGGTTATCGCTCCTGCTGCTCACTGCGTTCTGGGTGATGTGTTCTGGAGTCGTGCTGGTCCCGGTTGTGTTGCTCGTCCGACTGATCCTGCGTGGCTTCCGGGGCATGGGCCTCGACATCGGGCCCCCTCACAGCCTCCTGCTCAAGCTGGGTGACTCGCTTTGGACATGGGCCAAGAGCCCATCAATGAGCTCTTCCATCAATGCCGATCTGATTGGCGCCATGAGCGCCGTGCTGCTCACAGTGTTTGCCCTGGCCGTGATCTACGGCCTCGTGGTCAAGCTGAAGTTCGGAGGACGCCTCCTGCCCACGGTGGGGCAAGCGATGGGAACCATGGCGTCGTTTATCCTGCTGCTGACCTGGTGGACCATCGTCCTGCTAGCACTGAGCATTCCGGTGGCGTATGTGCTGGGGCAGATCCCGCGATGGGTTGGGACAGCGCTGCCCTGGACCGGTTGGGGTGCCAGGAACTTGGAACCGCGCTACGTGGCGATTGGGGCCGCTCTTCTGGGCACCATGCTGGTCATCACTCTCTTCGTTCGTCGCCGTCGGTTTCTGCTCAATCTCCTGGCCCGCTACGGCCTGGCCGACAGCCTGCTCCACCCCCATCCGCTCCGCCAGTTCTTCGTCCGAGTCTTCGATCCCGGCTATTACGGGCCCGTTCCCATGGATGCAGCGGTGGATGGTGCACTCGCCCGGAGCGACGCACCCTACCCGGAGCCCGATGTCGATACC
>DASRIN010000297.1:0-2811 GCA_035649975.1 Gemmatimonadales bacterium | reverse complement strand
GAGCTGCTTCCCGTCGGCGCAGACCACTCGGAACCCACCGGCTGAGCGAGTGGCGTCCAACACTTCGACGTCCCGGAACTCGACCGACGGATAGCGCCCGACCTCGTCCCGGGCCAGGGTCAGAAATTCCCGAGGGAGGATCCCATCTCGGGTGAGGTAGTTGTGCATCCCGGCCGAGCGCGCGTTCCGCGGCTCACCCACGTCGCATACCAGCACCGAGCGCCGGCAGCGGCCCAGCATCAGGGCGGCACTCAGCCCGGCTGGCCCCGCGCCCACGACGATGCAGTCGTAAGTGACGCGGGACGGTTCAGTACTCATGCCTACGGTTTAGATCCGTCCGGTGGGATGGTGTCTCGAGTTGCCGGTGATCTCAGCCGCCTCCATGACCTGCTTGAATCGGCGCAGATCGTCGGCAACCTGCTGCGACGGCTCTTCGCCCAGCAGCTTGGCCACGGTGACACCAAGGTCACCGGCGGGCGGCTCGTAGCTCAGAACGACTCGCACGTCGGTGCGGTCGGGTCCGGCCTCGGTAAAATGAACCGAGCCGGCATGGTTGACGTCGGCGCCCGACAGCGATCGCCAGGCAATCAGTTGATCCTCGATCTCGTTATGGATGACCGCGTCCCATTCGACCCTGGTGCCGGCCGGCGCCTTGGCGACCCAGTGGGACCGCGTCTCATCGATAACCGTGACCGACTCCAGGTGGTCCATGAACCGGGGGAGATTCTCGAAGTTGCGCCAGAACTGGTAGACCTCCGAAATCGGACGGTTTACCAGCACGCTGCGTTCGACTTTGTGCCCCTCGCCCCGGCGCACGCTGGCCACCGGGCTGCCCCGTCGAGTCCGGGCCGTATTCCTGCCCAGCGCCCGGTTGACCGCAGAGTGGCCGGTGATCGCCCGAGAGATGAGACTGCCCGCGATCGGAAGCAGCAGGGGCCGGAGTCGCTTGTGCCGGAGACCGAAGTACGCCACCGCCGCGGCACCGACCGCCGAAGCCAAGCGCTCAGTCCGGCCCACATTGATCGCGCCTTCGTCGTGTGCCGGCCGGCGCAGGTTTTCCCACGCCTGATCGGACCCAATGCCGTTATAGGGGATTGCCATGTGTCTGCCCTTCGTCAGAGGTCGGGTTATTGCTCGTGGATGTCGGCTCCGCCGACGAAATCTGGTTGTATCGGCGAGCGGCTCGATCGCCCAGCCGGGTCAGCCATGAAGGTGAGAGCCAGGATTGGCTCTCCGCACCCTTGTGACGACCCTGGGGCCGAGTTCCAGGACCCGGCAACAGCCGGTCCACTGCCCCGAGCAGATCGGCGGTGAATCCAGGGACCACCGCGTTGGCGACAGCGGCGAGGCGCGTGATCAGCGGAAACAGAACTTCCGCGTCCCCCCGCCGGCAGGCCTCGATGATTCGGCGGGCGGCACGCTCGGCACTGATCGACAGCCCCGGCAGCGAATCGCCGATGCTGAACCAGGCATACTCCGACCGGTGCTGCCCGCGAAAGATGGCGTTGCGAGGGCTGCCGGTGCGCATGAGTCCCGGAACGACGGTCACCACCTTGATGCCGTCGGCGGCAAGTTCAGCCCGAAGGCCCTGGGAGAAACCTACCGCGGCGAACTTGCTGGCACTGTAAGGCAGGAGATGGGGAACCCCGATCTTACCGCCTATGGAGGTGATGTTCACGATACGGCCACCCTGCCGTTGCCGCATCTCCGGCAATACCCCCAGCGTGGGGTAGAGCATGCCCCAGAAGTTGGTGGCCATGGCTTCTGCGTAGTCCGCCACTGACATGGTCTCGGCCGGACCAACTTCGATAACGCCGGCGTTGTTGATCAGCACATCGACCGGTCCCAGTCGACGATGTACCTGCTCCAGCAACTCCTCCACCGAGCCTCGGTCGGTCACGTCGCAGGGGAGGGCGATGACTTCAGCTCCGGCCCGCGCCAGTGAAGCCCTGGCTCGTTCCAGCGACTCAGAATCCCGACCGCAGATCGCGAGCCGCGCGCCTCGGCGGGCGAGATCCCGTGCCAGGGCGAGCCCGAGACCGCGGGAGCCGCCGGTGATCAGCACCGTCTTTCCGCGGAAGGTGTAGTTGTGATCGCCGCGCAACAAATGGCTCGCCCAGAGCGCTCCGGCGGCCACGCCCAGGGCAAGCTGCATCCTGTCGGATCTTCTTCTCAGGTGTGCCATCGGCATAACCAGTGATGAGGCAAACAGCGGTGTGCTGCGGTGATCGTGGTCACCGGTGCGCAACGGGCAGGTCGCATCAGCGCCTGCCCGTTCGGACTCCGATTACGACGCCCCTACTTCGGATCGTTCTTCCGGCGGGCCTGGCGCCGCGCCTCCTCTTCGACTGCCCGCCGGTGCTGCTCGTCATCCAGCAGGGCGCTCATACCGTCGCGGTGCTCCGGGTCAGCCACCTCTGCCTTAATACTGCCATACTGCGGCCCCATGTTCTCATCGAGACGCGGCTCGTCGAACTCGAGCTCCGCCGGGAGCTCCCGGGTCCCTTCCTCCTCCTGGCGGGCAAACTCGCGGCGCTCATCCTCGTCCATGGTCGCAAACTTACGACCGAGATTCTTTGCCATGTGACTCACTCCTGGTGGCTTCGAGCAATGCCTTCATGCGCCCGAGGTCTTCGTTGAGTTTGGTTCTGGGATCGGATCCAAGCAGCTCGGCCACTGCCTGGCCGGCGCCTCCGGCCGGGGGGTGATAACAGAACCGGAGATCGACCCGAGTGCCCTTGCCCGTGGGAGTGAAGCGGATGACGCCCGCGTTCTCCAGCATGGAGCCGGCTTCGCTGCGCCAGGCAATCA
>DASRIN010000296.1:0-3255 GCA_035649975.1 Gemmatimonadales bacterium | reverse complement strand
TAGAACAGCGGCTTCTGTCCGAAGTGATCGCGGGCCAGCAGCAGCCGGCGGCGGGTGCGGTCCCAGATGGCAAACCCGAACATGCCCCGGAGCCGCGCGACCATTCCCTCGCCATACTCCTCGTACAGATGCACCAGGGCCTCGGTATCACACCGGGTCCTGAAGCGGTGTCCCTTGGCGACCACCTCATCGTGAAGGCTGGGGAAGTTGTACAGCTCGCCGTTGAAGACGACCACCACCGACCCGTCTTCGTTGGTCATCGGCTGGTGGCCACCGGCCAGGTCCACGATGCTCAGCCGGCGCATGCCGAGGCCGAGGCCGTCTTCGATGAAGGTGCCCCAATCGTCCGGTCCCCGGTGGGCAATGGCGTTGCACATCCGCAGGATCTCGGGCTCGGTCACCGGCTTGGGGCCGGCCTTACCTGCTATGCCGCACATTACGCCGCCTTCTTCTTGCCCCAGGCTACCATCATGTAGCCGGGGGAGAATGGGATGAGACGATCCAGCATGGTCCACGCCCTGAGCGCGGGGTAAACCGCCGAGTACAGCTTATACGCGGTGCCGACCTTGTTCAGTGCTTCGGCCGACATCGGCGCGGTGTCGCCGTGGAAGTCCTGCTCCTTGCTGTTCTTCCCTTTCATCGACTTACGGTGGTACGCGTAGTTGAGCAGGTCCTCGATCGATTCGGTGAAGAAGCGGCAGTAGTCCTCGGAGCCGGAGAGGATCAGGCCATTCCGTTCGAACAGGGCGCGAGTTGCGGCCGGCGGATACCCGTCCCGGGCGTGTCCGAACCCTTCCTGATCGGCGGTAAACCCTAGCAGACGCTTCAGGACGTACCCCGGCCGGCCGCTCTCACCCTTGGGGGCCATGAAGAGGAAGTCGCCTCCCGGCTTCAGCACCCGCACCATCTCCCGAAAGAACCGCGCGTCGTCCTCGATATGCTCCAGGAAGTTGATTGCCGCCACAACATCGAAGGAGGCGCTCCGAAACGGCAGCTCCGCGTCGCTGGTCTGAAGGACTCGATCGTGCACCAGCTGCCTGGCCGAGCGGACGTGGTCGCGCTCGAAATCAGTGCTGACCCAGGTCCCCCCGCGCTCCCTGAGAAAGTGGGAGGTCAAGCCGGTGCCGCAGCCGACCTCGAGGCAGCGCCGTCCGGCCGTAGGGGGCAGGTGCTGCATGAGCGCGCCTACGGTCAGCTTCTTCTTGAGCGACCGGCTATAGAGCTGTAACTGCCAGGGTTCAGCCAAGTAAGGCTCCGTTTCTCCGGTAATCTTCGAGCGTGCGCCGAATGCCCTCTCGCAAATCTACCTTCGGCTCCCAGTCGAGCACCCGTCGAGCACGAGAGGTATCGAACTCCGAGTCACTATAAAAGAAGTCCATTCTCCGGCGGTAGATCGGCGGATCCACCTTCAAAGCGGCGCAGACGTCCTCCACCACCGCGGCCAGGCCGAGCATGGGCGCGAGCGGCAGGCGGACACCGTAGCGCTTGCTTCCGGTGGCCCGGACCACCTCATCCAGCAGCTCCCGCAGGGTGCAGGATCTCGGTCCGGCGACAATGAGTCCCTGCCCCAGCGCCTGGTTCCGCTCACCGGCCTGAAAGAAGGCGGAGACCACGTCATCCACGTAGACCATGTGCCGGCGGCCTTCGCCCGATCCGAACAACGGAAACCGGCCCCGGCTCACCCCCTTGAACATCTTGAGGAGCCGCTGGTCGCGGGGACCGTATACATCGGCCGGACGCAGTACCACCGACGGCAGCTGGCACTTCTCGGCGAAGTCCCGAACCAGGCGCTCAGCCGAAACCTTGGTCCGCTCGTAGATGTTCCCCGGCGCCAGGGGTGAGTCTTCGTTGGTGATCCCGGGAGCCCGATGTCCGTAGATCCCGATCGTGCTGCAGTAGACGAACCGCTCGACCCGCTGCACGCTCGACGCCTCGAGAAGTTGGCGAGTGCCGTCCAGGTTGATAGCCTCGAAGAACTCATCGCTCTTGCCGCCCTCCCGCATGGCCACGGCCAGGTGGAAGATGTGAGTGGCTCCCTGCGCCGCGCGGCGGCAGAGCTCAGCATCGGTGATGCTCCCCGAGATTACCTCCACGCCCAGCCGGGACAGCAGCTGGGCATTAGCCTGCTCTTCGGGCCGGTCGGTCAGTCCCAGTACCACGACTTCCGCGCCTCGGCGGCGGCCTTCCTCCGCCAGGTGGGAGCCGATGAAACCGGTGCCGCCGGTCACCAGCAGTCTCATCCGAACCGCTCCGCCAGCGCCCGCACGATGCGGCCACTCGCCTTGCCATCACCATAGGGGTTCACCGCATTGGCCATTCGATCGTATGCCGTCTTCGAGCTGAGCAGCTCACTCGCGACCTGCACGATGCGCTGCCGGTCGGTTCCCACGATGACCGCGGTGCCGGCGTGCACTCCCTCCGGCCGCTCGGTTACCTCCCGCAGCACCAGCACGGGCTTGCCCAGGGAGGGCGCCTCTTCCTGCACTCCGCCGCTGTCGGTGAGCACGAGGTACGAGCGGTTCATCAGGTGGACGAACTCTTCGTAGTCCACCGGAGGAATGAGGTACATGCCCGGCAGATCGCACAGGAGGCGCTCCACCGTGCTCTTCACCTGGGGGTTGGGATGGACCGGCAGCACGAACTGAAGGTCGGGAAATCGTTGCGACAGCTCCCGAATGGAGGCGCAGGTGGACTCGAGCGGTGCTCCGAAGCTCTCTCGCCGGTGGGTGGTGACCAGCACCATGCGGCGACGGGGGTCGAGTGAGGCCAGCTGGGGCGACCGAAAGACGTATTCCTGCCGAACCGTTTGGAGGAGCGCGTCGATGACGGTGTTTCCGGTGAGATGCACGTCCGTCGCCGGGATCCCCTCGGCCAGCAGCGCGGCCCGAGCCTGCTCGGTGGGCGCAAAGTGGATGGAGGCCAGCCGGCTGGTCATCACGCGATTCATTTCTTCGGGAAACGGCTGGTAGCGATCACCGGTGCGGAGGCCGGCCTCGACATGGCCCGAGGGAATCCGCTCGAGATAAGCGGCGAACGCCGCGGCGAACGTCGTCATTGTGTCGCCCTGCACCAGGAGAACGTCCGGACGAATCTGGCGCAGCAGCGGCGGCAGACTCTGCAGCACCCGGGCCGTCACATCGGCCGGCGATTGGCCGGCGGTCATGAGATCGAGGTCGTAGTCGGCCTGAAGCCCGAACACTGCCAGCACCTGGTCCAGCATGGTTCGATGCTGAGCCGACACGCAGACAATGCTCT
>DASRIN010000295.1:0-7831 GCA_035649975.1 Gemmatimonadales bacterium | reverse complement strand
CTCTATTCTCCGGAGCGAAAGTCCGGGATTCTGCCCTATATGACCGGGTGCCTGAGCTTCGGAAGCTGCGGCATCATCGCCCTCGCGCCCAGCCGCGCGGAAGCCGCCGAGCTCTTTGGCGAGGCGGAGCTGAGCCTGGGTGCGTCGCTCGCCGGGATAGCATGATCTCGCGCCGGTTTCTCATCGAGGCTGATCTCACCCGGATGGCGGAGTTGGCGCCGCCCTCCGACGTGGATATCCGCAGGTTCAGCGGTCCCGACTGGTCATTGCTGGGTGACATGATGCAAGGCCGCCGGGCGGAACAGTTCGACCAGGCCGCGGCTGCCGGCCGTACCTGCCTGGTGGCCTGGAAACGCCGTCGCGCGGTGGGCTACGCCTGGTTCTCCAGCACGATCGAGAGCCGGCACGAGCGATACGATTTGCCGCTTCCATCCGACGCGGTCTACATCCACCAGCTCCGGGTCAGGCGGAGCGAGCGGCGGCAGGGGGTCGCCTCAGCCTTGCTGAGCGCTGGACTGCGCCAGGGACGAGATCGCGGTCTCCGCCGGAGCTGGATCATCCTCGATCCCAGGAACGTGGCCTCGGTGCGCACGATCGCCGGCGTGGCGCCCAGCCTGGTCCTTGGCGTCGTGTCCCGGCTCCGGCTGCCGGGATGGATTCGCTGCTGGTACCGGGCTCTGCACGCTCCCTTCCCGATCCAGATCCGCGCGTCATGAGTGTCCCGACCTCGATCGGGGTGGCCCAGCCGAGAGTCGGGGCCAGGCCACAGGGCCGGCTGCTCCGCCGGCTGGCAGCCTATGCCGTCTCCCGGGGCACCACCGAGGCCCTGCTCGGCGTGCGTGGGGTACTGCTTGCCGTGCTGCTCGGTCCCGCCGCATTCGGCACCTGGGCCCTGCTTCGGCTGGCCATGCGATACTCGGCGCTCGCGGGACTCAGCGTGTATCGCGGGCTCGAGCTGGAGCTGCTGCAGCGCCGTTCAGCCGGAGGCGAAGAACCGGCCGATCGCCCCGCTGCCGCCGCGCTCGGCTTTGTCCTCCTCCTCGCCGGCGGGATCTCGGGCATTGCGTTCGCCGGCTCGTTCGCGGTAGCCGACCCCTCGGACCGGCTGCTGCTCCGCGGCTTTGCGGCGGCGAGCCTGGCGGAGTCTCTCTATGGCTACGCCCTGGTGTGCACCCGGGTGAGAGGCAACCTCCGGCTCTATTCGCTGCTCGAGACCGGCACGTCGGCGGTGCATGTCCTTGCCGCGGTGTCGCTCGCCTGGATCGGGGGACTGCCCGGGGCCTTCGCAGGACTCACGCTGGCCAATCTCCTGGGCATCGCGGCCGCGACCCACTGGCTCGAGTTTCGTCCGGCCCTGCAGCTGGAACCACTGTGGCGGCTGCTCAAGGTCGGCCTTCCGGTGGTGCTCACGATGTGCGTGGGTATTCTGCTTTCGACCGGTGATCGCTGGGTAGTCGCGTCCTGGGGCGGACAGACCATGCTGGGCCATTATGCCTTCGCCGGGTCGCTTACCGCGGGAGCGGCGGCGCTGGCATTGGTGATCCGTACCGTGGTGTTCGCCGACGTATATGGCCAGGCCTCGTCCGCCGGAGCCGTCAGCGCTATTCAGGGTCATCTCGAGCGCACCCTGCTTCCCTTTGCCCGAATCCTGCCGCCGATCCTGGGCGCGGTGAGCGTTGGGCTCGGGCCTCTGATCGCCGCCGCCATGCCGGAGTACGTCGAGGCGATCGTGCCGGCGCGTCTCTTTCTCCTGGCGGGTGCCGCGATGGGCCTGGTGAATCTGGCCTCGGTCGGCGCGGTGGCGGTTGGGCGACAGCGCCAGCTTCCGGGATATGCCTTGATCGCGCTGACGCTGACGGTCGGATTGTCCGCGATCGCGCTCGCCACCGGAGGAGCCCTCGGCGCGGTGGCGGGAGCGACCTTTGCCGGCCACCTGATCTTTGCCGCGCAGGTGCTCCGGCTCAATGTCCGCGAGGCCGGGCTTCCGGATGCGGACCGGTTCGTGCTCAGGACGCTGCTGCCCCTCGCCTGGTGCGCTCTGAGTGTGGCGGTGAGCGGCGCGATCTTTCCTGGCACGGACCTCGAATCTGCCGGGCTTACCCTGCTACTCTACCTGGCGCTCCTGACCGTCCTGCTTCCGATTTGGCGAGAGGAATGGCGTCGGCTCCGCGGTAATTGACATCCCGAGTGATCGAGTCGTAATTTCCCTTTCGATGAACCACCCCACGATCGCGTTCGCGCCCTGCTGTTGTACCGAGGTTACCTCCCCGGGAGGGGCTGGTCGGCCGGCGCGCTAGCGCAATCAGTTCATAGTCGATTCGCCGGCCGCGCCTCCCTCGAGGTCCGCGGCCGGTCGTATTTCTACGGGAGCGTACGTTCACAAGGAGAGTGAGTCATGAGTACAGTGCAGTCGGTTCCGGCCGTCAGCCCGATCGAGGAGCGGGGCTACGCCCATCCCGAGGTGCTGGTCTCGACCGATTGGGTCGCCCAGCATCTGCAGGATCCCAAGGTCCGTCTGGTCGAGTCCAATGAAGACCTCCTGCTCTACGACACCGGGCACCTCCCCGGCGCGGTGAAGATCGACTGGACCAACGATCTGAACGATTCCGTAGTCCGCGACTACGTAGATCGGGAGCGGCTGCAGAAGCTGCTTCGCTCCAAGGGGATCAGTAACGACACCACGATCGTGTTCTATGGCGACAAGAACAACTGGTGGGCCACCTACGCGCTCTGGGTGCTGCAGCTCTTCGGCATCACCAACGTAAAGGTCATGGACGGCGGGAGGCTCCGCTGGGTGGATGAGGGCCGGCCGCTGAGCACCGACAGGCCCCGCTATGCGGAAGGCAACATCACGGTAGGGGAGCGGGACGACCAGCGGATCCGGGCGTTCCGGGACGAGGTGCTGGCTCACCTCAAGAAGAAGGGGCAGCTGGTCGACGTCCGCAGCCCGGAGGAGTTCCGAGGCGAGAAGACTCACATGCCCGAATACCCACAGGAGGGTTGCCTCCGGGGGGGCCACATCCCGGGTGCGAAGAGTATCCCCTGGGCCAAGGCGATCGATCCCGACACCCACACCTTCCGGCCGGCCAGTGAGCTCAGGAAGCTCTACGAGCAGGACAACGCGCTGCGCAGAGACTCGGAGACCATCGCCTACTGCCGGATTGGCGAGCGCTCGTCCCACACCTGGTTTGCGCTGAACTATCTCCTCGGCTTCGACAAGGTGCGGAACTACGACGGATCCTGGACCGAGTGGGGGAATGCGGTGCGGCTACCCGTTGAGAAGGGAGCGTAGGTCGAGTAGAGGGAAGGGTGAAAAGTGAAGTGTAGAGAGTGAAGGTCGCGACCGCGGGAACTCCTAAGGCAGTTAGCCTCGAGCCAATGAAGTCAGGTTGAACGAGCTTCAACGGCCGCGGAGCATCCGCGGTCCGGAGGACCGCGCCCGCTTTTGAGAGCCCGGCCCGTAAGGGCCGGGTGGGCGACAGCCCAAATGAAATGTTCAAGGCCCGCCGAAAGGCGGGCGTATTTTTACCCACCCAACCTTGCCAGCTTCGTCCTAGCTTCGTCCACCACCGGTTGCAATTCCGGGTCCGCTTCCCGCCAGAGCTCGATAAACCTCCTGTAGTGCTGCGCCGCCTGGGTGCGGTTTCCGCGGCGATCGTAAATCTCGGCCTGTCTGAGATGCGCCGGCGCCAAGTACACCAGCTCGTATGCCGCCCGCTCCGCGATCGAGTGAAACCAGCCGAGCGCCTCGTCGTCCCGCCCCGCGCGCTGGAGTAACTCCCCCCGGAAATACCGGTCGTAGGCTTCCGCCACAAAGACCGACGCGGCAGCCTCCCAGCCGGCCCGGCCCAGGTCTGCCAGTGCTTCCCGGGTGCGGCCACCCGCCGCGGCCACGTGAGCCCGAATACTCCGCGCCAGGGTGTGGGCCAGTCGCCCGCTGAGCGAAGTGTCGGCGGCGAGATCCAGCGCGCGCGCCTCACCCAGCGCGGAGGCCGTGTCACCCAGCCGGGTATCAAGGAGGCCGAGGCGGTGGAGCCGCAGCAACGGATGGAGACCGGCGTGGGCCGAGCTGTGTTCCGCCGGCCCGGCGGGCTCGGCGCTCGGGTTCCATCGCCGGACTGCTTCCCGTGCTTCGACGATTTCCCGGTGTGGCTGTGGCAGGAATGAAAAAGCTGCGAACAGCGACCGCAGCTCCAGCGCGGGTATCGAGTCGTGCCGGGCCGCAATCGCCAGCTCAGTCGCTGCGCGACGCAACTGCCCTCGCGCGAGCGCGGCCTGGGCCAGCATCCGATGTCCGTAGCCCTGAAGGTCCGGAGCCTGCGAGGCGGTGGCGAGCCAGCGCCCGAATCGTTCGCTGCCGTCCAGGTCGTCGGCGATGACGGCCACCTCGAGGGCGGTAACCGGCGGCACCTTCCCGGGATCAGCCAGAATCAGCTGGGTGATCCGCTTCTGGCCGGGCCGGTCACCCAGCGCAAAGGTGCGGAACGCCCGGGACTCGACCACCTCGGGTCCTGGAATGGCGGCGCGCACCCGGTGGATCAGACTGTCGACTTCTGCTCGCCTGCCCTCGAGCCAGGCGATGCGGGCCAGGTGGATCAGCGCTTCTCCGTTCTCCGGATCGCGGGCCAGGACCTGCTCGAACGCGGGGCGAGCCTCGACCGAGGAACGGCCGCGGAGCGGGTTGCCGTGGGCCAGGCCCTCGCCCAACTGGAGCCAGGCCTCCACGTCGTCCGGGTAATCCGCCACCAGGCTGCGGGAGAGCCGTTCGGCCGCTTCGCCCCGTCCCAGGCGCCAGGCATGCTGCGCCTCGATCAGCCGGCGCTCCCGCTCGGCCAATCGTTGCCGATACTCCAGCGCCCTCGCCGTCGAGCGCTGGGCCAGCTCGGCTCGTCCGGCGCGGTCGGCGGCATCGCTGAGCCGGTAGTAGCCCAGGGCAAAGGTGCTGTCGATGGTGACTGCTTTCTGCAGCGCCTCGATCGCTTCGGCGTCCCGGCCCTCCCGGTAGGCCTGCTCGCCGTCGAGGTAGGCCTTGAACGCGGCCAGGGAGGCAGTCGTCGCTCCGGCCATGCGAGTGAGCCGCTGATGGGGGCGGCCGTAGCGGCTGGCAATCAGGTCCGCGGCCAGGCGGTCCACCAGTTGAAAGAGCTTGGCGGTGTCGCCCTCGACCGAGGAGTGTGCCAGCGGCTGATTGCCGGCCCGATCGTACATGGCAGCACTGATCCTGACCCGGTCCCGGCTGGTCACGATGTCGCCCAGCACGAACAGCTCGGCGCCGAGCCGGCGGGACCAGCTGCCGGCCCGCCGGGCGTCGAGAGGCCCGGTCTCACCCGACATCCGGGCCAAGTAGGCGCTGGGATGGACGCTCCGGAGCTGGCCGGCCCCATCCAGGCTGGCGCTCAGGAGATCCACCATGCCGGTTCCGAGGAGCCGAGGCTGACCGATCCCACTGACGCTGAACGGGAAGACGGCCACCCGGTCGGGGGCGGGGGGATACGCCGAGAGGGGTTGGTCGCCGCGGAACATCAGGGACCAGATCGCGACGGCCAGCACCACTGGCACCCAGCGGCGGAGGGGTGGATGAGCGACGGCTACGGGCTGAGGAGTAGGCGGCTGCTCGGGCTCGGCCGGCGCCTCGATGCCGGGCTCGGTGGCAGGGCGTTCTGACTCCGGCCCGACCGTGGGATCAGTCCCCACGAGTGTCTCATTGGGCCCTCGGATTCGGGGAGGACTGGGTCGCTTGGGTGCGGAGCCTCCGGTCCATCGCCCGAACATGCCGCGCAGGTGCTTGATGTAGTCGGTGACTTCGGGCTCGGGCGCACTGTCGAACTCGGCGTGGATCAGCTCCTCGTAGCTCCTGGCGTGCTCCAGGGCGGCCGCCCGATCTCCCGCCTGCACCAGCGAGCGCATGAGTCCCAGGGCATAGCGTGAGCTCAGCGGATCCACCGCCGCCAGTCGGCGCCACCAGTCGGCTGCTCCGTGGAGGTCACCCATGCGCGCATGCCGGTGGGCCAGCTCCTCCAGGGCGCCGGCGTAGTTCTGGGCCAGCCGGCTCCGCTCCGAATCCACCCAGCGCTCGAACTCCACCAGGCCAGGGAGGAAAAACCCGTCGAGGAAGGGGCCGCGGTACATGGTGACGGCGGTGGTGGGGTTTCCCCGGTCAAGTGCCGCCTGGAAGTCACAGGCGTCGACCGAGAGCACGGTGGGGTCCAGGCGGAGCACGCTGGCGGTGCGGAGGAAGACGTCCTCGTGGAGCTCCTGGCGGAGCTGAAACAGGGTCTGCTTGAGGCTGTTGCGGGCCCGGCCGGTGTCGCTCTCGGGCCAGAGGAACGCCAGCACCCGGTCCCGGCTGACTCCCTGTTCGGTGCCGAGGCCGATCAGCGCGAGCAGCGCCAGCGACCGCTTGCGGGCGATCGCTCCCGCCAGCGGTCCCGTTTCGTCTTCGATGGTGAGACCGCCGAGGGTTCGAAGCCGCAGCATCAGGGGGTGAAGGGCAGATCTAACCGGGGTATAACCGCCACCTAACCGACAGCGTATAGGTTACGGCGCTAATCCAGGAAAGACAAACCAGGCAGGGTGCCGGCGGGCTGGTCGCTGCTCCTCCCAACAGAGCTGTTCCCTCCAGAAGGCCACCGCGGGTGACACTTCGGTCAGGCAGCTCGAGAAGGGGGGAAAAGCGGAATTTCCGCTTTGGGGCAGTGTCGCCACATCGCTGTCAGGCGACAGTGGCAGCGGTCTGGCTGGGTTGCTCGGAGGAAGTCGGGTAGTAGGAAAGGGTTAGTAAGGCAGAGATCGGGAGAAGGCGCGGTCTGTGAGTTGCGGTCACCGTCGTTGATACCCCCGAACAAGTGAAAGAAATGGCACCCCGGCCGCGAGGCCGGTCCGCAAAGCCCTGGGTCTCTCGGAGACGGCCGGGCTGCCGAAGCGTCGCCGACCGGCGCCTTCGCGTCCCGGTTTAATAGCCCCCTGAGGATCCCCATGCGTCGCGCCCTCCTGTTCTGCGCTGCGATCGCCTTTGCCATCGCCTGCGGCGACAACATCACTGAACCGATTCCCGAGCGGACCAAGGCCGTATCGGTACCGGTATCGTTTGCCACCACGACCACCGAAGACGGGCTGTCGATCAGTACCGACAAGGATGACTACCAGCCGGGCGATGTGGTGCACCTGACAGGGCATGGATGGCAGCCGGGGGACGTCCTGGACATCGTACTCACTGATGATCCACTCACGCACGATCCGCATCAGTGGACGGTGAATGTGGGGGAGGACGGGACCTTCCAGGACGACACTTATGTCGTGGATGAGGGAGACCTCAACGTCTCATTCACATTGGTTGCTACCAGCAGAGCTACGGGCCGGAGTCTGACGGTCAGGTTCACTGACAACATTCCCGCCGGCAGTGTCACAGTGACTTTGAACGGGGTGAGCTCGGTTACGGTCTCACCGAGCGCTACGATCTCCTTGGCTGTCACTGCGAGAGTGACTTCAGCTAATCCCCAGAATAGTCCGGTAAGCTGGCAGAGCACTGGCTGGGTCCTGCTGACCAATCCGGCAACAGCTACACCTCCGGGTAAACTCGCCAATTGCGTCGACACGCCTAATGTGACAGGAACGTCGGGGAACGGGACGGAGGCTACAGCCACTTTCAACATCACCGCTCCCACCAGCTCTGGTACGTACGACCTCTGGCTGGCACTCAGTGATCAGGACGGAACGGGAAATACTGCCTGCGGGGGCGGAGGGCAGAGTACAAAGGCGAGATTCGTTGGTAGCGTAACGGTACAGGTGGTTGATCAGACTGCGCCGAATGTTACGATCGATCAAGCAGCTG
>DASRIN010000294.1:0-6517 GCA_035649975.1 Gemmatimonadales bacterium | reverse complement strand
TTTCGGGAGGGGGATCTGAATCCGGTTTCGGAGATGTTGTAGTCCAGCATGGGTGGCCCGAGCCCCCGGAGGTAATCACATGAAGGTCTCGAAAATCGTGGGGACCGGACTCGCCGTGCTGATCCTCGCCGGCCTCGGGTTCTACGCGTGGGCTGCGACCGGTGCGAAGGGGAAGCTCTCCCGCACGTACGTCACCCACACTGTGGAGTTCCCCATCCCGTTTCCTCTCAGCCCGGAGGAGGTCGGGCGTGAGCGCCTCACGGCCGAGACGGCGGACCACCTCGCCCGCGCCCGAGCGCTCGAGCGAGGCAAGCATCTGATCCAGTCGCGGTACGCGTGCGGCGAATGCCACGGTCGTGACTTCAGCGGCGGAGTCATGATCGACGATGCGGCCATCGGACGGCTGCTGGGACCGAACCTGACGGGCGGAGCGGGCGGTCGAACGGCCGGCTTTCGCTCGGCGGACTGGGACCGGATCGTGCGGCACGGGGTCAAGCCCGATGGCACCCCGGCGCTGATGCCGTCGGTAGACTTTCAGCAGATGAGCGACCAGGAACTGTCCGACATCGTCTTCTACATCCGGTCCCAGCCATCGGTGGACCACCTGGTTCCGGCGCCAAAGCTCGGCCCGCTCGGCAAGATCCTCGTCGCCACCGGAAACTTCACCCTCTCCGCCGACCTCATCGGCTCACACGTCACGCCCCACCCACCAACCCCGCCGGAGCCGGCGCCCACGGTTGTCTTCGGCCGTCACCTCGCCAACACCTGCACGGGCTGTCACCGCGCCGACCTTGGGGGTGGACCCATCGTCGGCGGTGATCCCAGCTGGCCTCCCGCCGCCAACCTGACCCAGGACACGAGCGGAGTCCACGGATGGACGTTCGCCCAGTTCGAGACGGCAATGCGGGAAGGGAAGCGGCCGGATGGAGGGATGCTTCGAGCCCCGATGTCGAGTGTCGTTCGGTACGCGAAGAACATGACCGGGGTGGAGATGGAGGCGCTGTGGAATTATCTGCGCTCGCTGCCCCCAGTGTCCAACCGCAAGTAACTCTTATTTATCGCCGGTGAGGTCACCGCGATTCTTCGGACGCACGATGATGGTTGAAAGCATGGTAGCGACGAGGACCCGCTCGGCGGCCCCGGTCGTGAAGACGTCGGCCTGGCAAATCGTCAAAGTCCGCCCCGGGCGCAGCACGCGTCCGCAGGCCACAAACCCCGCACCCTTGGCCGGTGCCAGCAGGTTGATCTTGAACTCCACGGCCAGGACATCCGTGTCGGGTGGAGCGAGGGTGTAGGCGGCGTAGCCGTTGGCTGAGTCGGCAACGCTCGCAATGGCCCCCGCGTGCATGAACCCATTCTGCTGACAGAATTGCGCGGCGAACGGAAACGCCAGATGCACTTGGCCCGGAGCAATGAAGACGATCTCGGCGCCGAGAGTGGCCATATGGCTTTGGCGACTGAAGCTCTGGCGTACCCGCGCTTCGTAAGCGGGATCTTTGGGTATCACAGGCTGCTCCCCAATTCTCCCTTCATTCTTTGAGTGCTTCCTTTAATGCATCGCGAAGGCCGAACCAGACGAACCGGAGCCAGTTTTGCGCCGGATCGTAGCTGCGCACGGTTCGGGCGGTGCGGAGGTTCTCACCGTCCTCATCAGGATTGCGGGACCGCACCACGAAGGCGTCGGCGATGAGCTCATTCGCCCCGCGGCTCACCAAACCGATCACGCCGCCTCCATCATCGGTGGGTTCGACTGACAGGTCACGATAGCGCGGCGTGAGCGTCGTCATGGCTTGTCCGGCCCTCGCCGTCTGGCGGAAGGTGATGCCCTCGACCCAGCCGTCGTCGAACTCGAACGACTCGTTCTCCGCCAAGAACCGATTGAAGGCCTTAACCGGCATCGCTCGGAGGCTTCCGGAGAGCTCGTAACGGAAATCCGGCGCGTCGAGCGGTACTGTCGCCTCCACGGCCAGTAGTCCTGCGTTCATAAGCTTGGCACTAGCCCGTATCCTGAGCGGCCGCCCTTGGGATGGCAGGTGGAGACCGAGGATGGTCGCACGTACGGAGTCGAAGGAGACGTGTCCGGGCCGCTCGCGATCCGGCTCCCGCTCGCGATACACGATCGTGCCTCGGGTGACGACGGCACTGTCCAGGAGAAGGGCCCGGCCGGGATTGGCCGCCAGCTGTTGCGGGATCCGATGGCGCATGGGACGAGCGCGGCGGATGCGCTTGTCGGCCAGCACGTCAAGCCGGGCGCCTTCGAGCTCCAGGACGCGGATCCTGATATCGCCGTCCGCGAGGAGGGCGCGATAAGCAACGCCTCGCGCCCGCAGGCTGTCCAGCTCGAAGTGGATCCGGTCGCGACGGACCCGCAACCGTTGCACCCACTCGTTCTCGGGAATAGTGGGCGCATGCCTGACTCCGGCTAGACGGAGGGTGGAGTCGGTGAGGCCCACCTCGAGGCCAGCAATCGCAACCTTGCTCAGCGTGTCCGGCCGCATGACCAGTCCGCTCGCCCTCAGCCGAGCTCGGTCGGCCCATAGAGCCGGCCGCTTTCGGCCCCTCGCGGTAGGATCGAACCGCATGTCCTTCGCCTCGAAGCGGGCCTGATCGAGGCGAATGGAGCTACCACCTCGAGCGTTCGGCTGCTCCAGGGTGAAGCCCAGCGCGGGGAATGAAACCTCGGCGACCCGGAACGAGGAGAGTCCCAAAGGGCGCGCCAGTTTCCCCAGTGTGGCCGCGGGGGCCGAGTCCGAGGTGGGGCGGCGCTCTTTCCCGGGGCGAGAGGGGAGCGCGACGCGCGCTACCGCACGGGAGCATCCCAGCTCCCGGGCGACAAATGATTTGAACAACACTATCCGCAGCAGGTCGAGTCCGACCACCCGGCATCCGTATCCCCGCAACTCCAGACTGGGCAGCGGCTTCTCCCGCCGGCGGGTCGGGGCGGTGTCCGTCGCCACGGTAGCGGAGTCGAAGGAGATCGAGCCCGTCAGCGGCCGGATGGACAGATCGCTCAGTATCAGACGGTAAACGCCGTCGGACCGGTGGGCGAGCTCTTCGGCGGCCCATTCGCCAAGGTGGTCCTCCAGATCGCGAGCCCCGCGAACCGCCAGGACGGCGAAGATCACGGCGAAGGCGACGACCGCGAGGAGCACCACGAGTCTGCGGGGAAGCCGGGCCGGGGCACGAACCATCTTTGCCTCCTAGCCTGAACAGTGTCCGAGAGGACGTATTGGGGCAACAGGGTCGACGCTGGTCATGAGGTAAGGAGCCTTCCACCGGCTATATATCACCTGATCACCGCAGATTCAGTCGAGCAGCCAGAAAGGCGATGAGATGGGGTCGACAACTCAGGAGCTCATTCGGGAGGTGGCGACCGAGGCAAGCCCGATCATCGATCGAATCGCGCGGCTTGGCCTTCTCGCCAACGGCGTAGTAGTCCTGATCGTCGGCGCGTTCGCCTTACGATTCGTCCTCGGCTTCGGGGAGGGCCTAGCCGGGCCCGAGGATGCGCTGGCGAGTCTACCGCGGCAACCGTTCGGTCGCATTACGCTGGCGCTCCTGTCGCTGGGGCTCTGGGCTTACG
Source organism: Gemmatimonadales bacterium (assembly GCA_035649975.1). GTDB lineage: Bacteria > Gemmatimonadota > Gemmatimonadetes > Gemmatimonadales > GWC2-71-9 > CAVVWJ01. The sequence continues at coordinate 2,934 of DASRIN010000294.1, read as the reverse complement.
CCGTCTGGAAGCTGGTTCAAGCGATCGTAGACCCTGAGCACAAGGGCACCAGCTTCGTTGGAATGATGGAGCGGGTGGGATTCGGGTTTACCGCACTGGTCTACATGACGCTGGGGGTGGCGGGGCTCCAGCTTCTGCTGGGGGATCAGGTCGGCGGTGCCACTGCTCCTGATGAGTTGGCCGCGAAAATCCTGGCCCCCCATTTGGGCCGTTCCGTGGTCGGACTATTGGGCGGCATTATCGTGCTGGCGGGTGTCCTGCAAGTACGAATGGGAATGACGGCTAAGTTCCGCCACACTCTTGCGCTGGAGCGGATGAGCCGGTCCGCAGTAATTGCGGTGCTCGTCTTGGGGTGCATGGGTTACCTGGCGCTCGGCATTGTGTCGATCGTGATCGGTTACTTCCTGATCCGCGTAGCGCTGCTCTACGACCCAGCGGCGGCGGGCGGGTGGCAGGAAGCACTCGTGCTGCTCGGCACTCTCGACCCTGGGAGGTGGGCGCTGGGAGCGGTGGCCGCCGGCGTGGTGAGCTACGGGCTATTCTTTGCCATGTTGGTGCGCTATCGGCGGACCTACTGAACGAAAATCCGTCCACCTGCGAGGCAGGGTGAGGGCGATCGTCCTCGACCGGCATGGGGGGCCGGACGTGCTGCGTATCCGCATTGTTCCCGACCCGACGCCGGGTCCGGGAGAGGTCCGGGTGCGGGTCGAGGCCATCGGGGTGAACTTTGCGGAGATCCTCTCCCGCAAGGGGCGGTACGGCTGGGCGCCGCCGATCCCATACACGCCCGGCATGGAGGCAACCGGAACCATCGAGCTGCTCGGCCCCAACGTCGAGCACCGGGCGATCGGAGACCGGGTCATCGTCGGCGCGCAGCATGGGACCTATGCGGAGAAGATCGTGGTGCCGACGCGCCAGGCGCTGCCCGCCATCGCCGGCTATTCGATCGAGGAGAACGCCGCGATCGCGGTGAACTACCTGACCGCGTGGGTCGCGCTCATGGAGATGGCACGGCTCCGCCCAACCGACCGCGTCCTCGTCACTGCCGCCGCCGGGGGCGTCGGCACTGCGGCCGTACAGATCGCCAGCCGCTTTGGTTGTGCCACGACGGGGCTGGCCGGGAGCGACGCGAAGCTCGAGGCAATCCGCGCGCTCGGTGCCGAGTCGGCCGTGAACTACCGCCGCGCCGACTTCGAGGAGCGACTTCGAGCGGCTGCCGGGCGCGGCCGCTTCGACGTAGTGCTGGAGCTGGTTGGCGGGGAAGTCTTCCGCGCGGCTTGGCCGGTGCTCGCTCCGTTCGGCCGGGTGGTAGTCGGTGGGTTCGCAAGCCTCGACCTGCAGTGGTGGAACCCGCTCTCCTGGCTCCGCACCTGGCGCGATCTCCCCAGGGCCGACATCCGGTCCCTTGCACCGGCATCGCACGGCCTCCTGGCGACGCACATCGGCTACCTGCTCGCCGACCCACCGCGGCTCGCGCGGGTCTGGGAAGACCTGATGGTCTTCGTGGCCGCACACGGAATCCGGCCGGTGGTAGGGGCGACCTTCGTCTTCGACGACATGGCGGAGGCGCATCGACTCATGGAGTCGCGGCGGAGCGTGGGAAAGATCGTGGTGCGGATGTGAGGTGGTTCGCTCGCCCGAGCCGAGTTCCTACACAGCGAGGAGGTGCCTACCGCGCCGTTCTCTCAACCGCCCGGGTACATGTGGTGCTCGACGGTAACCTTCCCACCTCCTGAGGTCCATTGCGCTCGGTGAGCGTCCTATCCATGACGCGCTGGAGCAGCGCCCCAACCTGACCGAGGCAGAACCGCGTCGGGACCAGGTACCCACCCTTCTGGTGCGGCAGCTTGATAATGAGCGGTACCCAGGTCCGGGCATCGGGTGCCGCGCGCAGGGACTCATCGGGTTCCTGCTTCCAGGAGTGGTCGGACGTCACGATTACGAGGGCTGGATCGAGTACGCCTGCGGTATCCAGCTCGGCCAGCGCTTCGCCCAGCACCAGATCTACCAACGCGAGGTGCCGTTGGTAATCTGCTGGCGTGCCCTCCAGCCGGCTGACCTTGAATGGCCCATGATAACTACCGTCCTCGTTCAGTACGAACGGCCCATGGGGCAGCGGCCAGTGGATCATCGCGAACTGGTTCGCGTCCGACCGCCGGATGAGATCTCGCACCGCGACACGCCACTTGTGGTTCATGCGAAACCAGCTCTCGCTGTCCCTGTGGGTGGACCACCGCTGCCAGAGGAGCTGGCTCAATGGGTCGGCGAGAAAATTCAAGTTCCGGGCGGCGATAGACACCATCCCCTTCCGCGTGTCTTGGCCCTTGGGTGTGTACGTCTGGTGGAAGATCTGATCCACCTGATTGCCGAGAACGGTTCGATAGGGAAAGTAGAATCCGATGAGCGACGTTCGGTAGCCGCGCGCCCGTGCGGCCGCGAAGATACTCGGCAGCTTAGCTGACGGCACGGTCGAGTCGCCTTCCTGCCAGACTGCGATTCCATTCTTCGGTTGGAGCACGCCTTCACGCTGGAAGAGGAGTCGCGGTACGGACTGCTCGGTCGAGCCGGCCTGTGAATGGGCGTTGGTGAACTCGAGGGAGTGGCCGGCCAGCTGTCGAAGGTTACGGAAGAAAGGTCGTAGCTGGTGGCGATCGTAGCTACGCTGAAATGACCACTCGTCGAAGATGAAAAGGAACACCGGGATCCGATTCTCCGAGGCGGCCTGCGGCGCGCTCCTTTGAACAGCCGGCCGCAGGTCCCACGATCGCCACAGCAGCATCTGCACCAGGAAAATGGGCGCGAGCCATGCCAGGGCGGCCAGGAGGGTCGTGCCACGCTCAAAGAAACGGGACCCTGGACGCGACGCGGCGTACAGGCCGAGGCCGGCGACAAGGGCCCAACCTGCGGTGAAGACTGCAAAGCGGCCTACCGTCT
>DASRIN010000293.1:0-4982 GCA_035649975.1 Gemmatimonadales bacterium | reverse complement strand
CCATTCCCACCAGTGCTGAGCCCAGGTAGCCGATCGGCTTCTGACTGAGGTGGAACCGGTGCTCCCGGGCCAGCGACCCCGGGGTGACCACGCCAAGACAGAACAGGCCGAACAGGATTACCAGCGCCCCACCAATCCGCTGCACCCAGACCTGGTGATAATTGAGCGAGCGCCCCAGGGCGGTGGCGGTGGCGCCCAGCGCAATGAACACCAGCGAGAAGCCCAACACGAACAGCAGCGCATGCACCAGGGCACCACGCCGCTGCCGACCGGCGGCGGGCAAGGCCATGCCGGTGAGGAAACCGATGTACGAGGGGACCAGTGGGAGGACGCAGGGCGAGAGAAAGCTCAAGAGGCCCGCTGCAAAGGCGACGCTGACCCCCAGTGCTGCCGACTCGCTCACCAGGGAGCCAGCTCCCGCTGGCGGCAGGTCCGGCATACCCCATAGACCTCGACCTTGTGCCGGCGGTGCTGGAATCCGTGTTCGTCCGCCAGGACTGGGAGCATCCGTTCCAACCGTTCGTTGGCGAACTCCACCACCCGGCCGCACTGCTCACAGATCAGGTGCTCGTGATCCGACTGCCCGGCGATGGCCTCGTAGCGCCGGAAACCCTCGCCGAACTCGTGGCTTCGCACCAGTCCGCTCTCGACCAGAAGGTCCAGAGTACGGTACACGGTAGCCATGCCGACCCGTTCGCTGCGCTGCTTCAGCTCGCGACGAATTCCCTCCACCGACAGGTGGTCCTCAGCCAGAAACACGATCTGGGCGACCAGATCCCGCTGTTTGGTGATGGGTTGGTGATGCTCTCGGAGATACTGACGAAAGCGCTCGAGGAGGGCGGCTCCTTCCGCCTTATCCAGGCGCGCCATCGGTGGAAGCGGCGGTCGAGGAGACTGAGGAGAACCACTCGGCGGGGGGGACCGCCACTGGTGGCTGCTCATCGTCGGTTCGCCGCTGCGCCTCCTGCAGTACGCGAGCGAGGGCCTCCATCGGTCCGCTGCCAACCTCCTGGACGGCCGACTCGAACTTGCCCCGCTCCTTGCCCTTGATGGCAAGGACGTAACGGGCCGTGTAGATCCGGCGGCGCTCGCCATCCACCCGCGACAGCACCGCCGTTCCCCATTCATTGGCATCGCGCCGGAGCGGTGCGAACACCCAGACCCCGTCCACCTCGGAGGGAGGGACGGTTTCCGCCACCGCCTGGGCCAGCCGCTCCCAGCCCGGTGCTCCCAAGGCCTGGCTCCGCAGATTCATGGTTGGGCCTGCTCCCATCGTTCGAGGTAAAAGCGAAGCACATGCATGAAGTCCTGCGCGTTGGTGACGACGCCATAGGCCTGGTGGGTTCCACGGTCCCGCAGCTTGTTCACCACGAATTCGGTTTGATCAACGCAGATGGTCATGAGCGGCAGGGGGATCCCGTCGCACAGGTAGAAGGCGGGAAGCATGTTGCCTACTGCGATGGCGTGGAGCGCCGTCGCCACGAAGACAGCGCCAGTGGCCTTGACGGTATGCTCCCGCATCGCGTCCTGAGCCGCGAGGTTGTCGCTGTAGACGCCGGGCAGCGGCCCGTCATCTCGGATAGACCCGGCGAGGACGTACGGAATCCGGTTGCTCACCAGAGCGTGCATGATGCCGCTCTTGATGAGCCCGGTCTCCACTGCGCGCTCGATTGAACCAGCTGCCCGCACTCGATTGATGGCCCGCATGTGGAGGCCGTGTCCACCCTCGGTGGGCTGCCCGGTGTTGCTCATCCCCAGCGTCGTCCCGAAGATGGCCGCCTCGATGTCGTGCACTGCCACCGCATTGCCGGCCAGCACCGCCTGGACGTAGCCGTTGCGAATGAACCATTCGAAGTCGGCCCGGGCCCGGGAGTGCACCAGAGCGGGTCCGATCACCCAGACGAGGTATCCTCCCCGTCGTTTCTCCTCACCGACTCTGGCGGCAAGCTCCTCGTAGTTGACTGGTCGCTCACGGCTGACCTCGGTCGACATGAAGCGGAACTCGTTGACTCCGTGCCCGCCACCCAGGAATCCCCGGGCATAAACCACGATCCCTTCGGTGCCATCTTCGGCTTCGCCCATGGCGATGAGGTCACCACGCTTGAGCCGCCGCGGCTCGATGGTCTCCAGCTGCCCCGGACGCTTGACCACCACGCAATCCATGCGGGGTCGGATCGGAGCCTGCCAGGCGCCGCTGACCCGGATGTAGGTCGGCAGATTCGAGGTGGAGAAGAACCCCTCCGGGAGCACACCGTCGGCTGGAAGCGGGGCAAACCGGGCATCCGGCGCGCCCGCAAAGGGCGGCTGACTGAAATCGGGTCTGGTGTCGGGAGTGTCGGGCGCGTGCATACGGGGGAGAAGCTAGGCGGGCTTTAGAGGGGATTCAAGCGCGTGCCGGCGGGTCGGGACAGAATTAGGTTTGGAACAACGAGGAGATTGTCATGCCGAAATGTCCCCTGATTCCCCTGGTCACTGGCCTCACGCTGCTGCTGTCGAGCGCGGCGTCGGTCCAGGCCCAGCAACCAGTCGGAGTTGATACCGTGGTGCGGGATACCGGGAGAGTCCGCGAGCTCCCCGAGATCACCGTCACCCGCGCTCCAGAACCCCTCGAGAGAGTACCGTATGCCGTCGGGGTGCTGGACCGCACCGAGATCCAGCGGGGACAGCAGACGATCGGGTTGGATGAATCGCTGAATGACCTGCCCGGGGTAGTGGTGTCCAATCGGTACAATTTCTCCCTCGACCAGCGCATCTCCATCCGCGGCTTCGGCAGCCGATCCAATTTCGGCGTGCGGGGCCTCAAGATTCTGCTCGACGGAGTTCCTCAGACGCTGCCCGACGGGCAGAGCCAGCTCACCAACGTGGACTTTGCCAACATCGACCGAGCGGAGGTGCTCCGGGGTGCGAGCTCGTCGCTATACGGCAACGCTTCCGGTGGGGTGATCTCGCTCCGAACTGAACACGCCGCACCGGGACCGTTCGCTCAGCGATTCCGGGTGCAGGGCGGGAGCGGCGACCGGAACAGCGACGACTTCTATAAATGGCAAAGCTGGACCTCTGGCCGGTCCGGCAATGTGAGCGGCACGCTTTCCCTGTCTCAGTTCAAGGCCGATGGCTACCGGCAGCATAGCGCGGCTGAGTTCCGCCAGCTCAACGGCGGTCTGGACTGGGCCGCGAGCGGCTCGACCCTCGCTACCCTGCGCCTCAACCTGGCCGACAACCCACGAGCCCAGAATCCGGGCGCGTTGACGGTGACGGAGTTCGAGGTGAATCCGGATTCAGCCGCCCGCAACAACATTCTGCGCGGCGCCGACAAGGATGCACAGCAACAGCAGCTGGCCATCGGGCTTCGCCACTTCGATGATGCCGGCAATGAGTACGAGGCCACCGTGTTTGGACTCCTCCGTGACCTGGCCAACCCGCTGGCGGCACCACCGGAGGGCATCGTCGGCGCACCGCCGACCGCAGGGACCTATGTGGCCATCGATCGGGTGGTCGGAGGGGCGAGAGGCAGCCTGAATCGCAGGCTTGGCGCGAGCAGGCAGGCGCCAAGACTCACCGCCGGCTTCGACCTCCAGCGGATGCGGGACGATCGTGAAAACTTCGTGTCCGATGCCGGTGCCCCCACTACCACCGTCCTGCTGGATCAGCGGGAGCAGGTGAGCGAGCTCGGGCCGTTCGCACAGGTACAGTGGACGCCCACGCCCCAGGTCCTGCTCAGCACCGGCGCGCGCTACGACTGGGTGAGGTTCGATGTCGAGGACCGGTACCTCACCGACGGCGACGACAGCGGCGATCGAACCATGGCGGCGTTCAGCGGCAACGCCGGGCTAAGCTGGTCCGTCAGCCAGGCGCTGATTCCTTACCTGAACGTCTCGACCTCGTTCGAGACCCCTACCACAACCGAGCTGGTGAACCAGCCCGACGGCAGTGGCGGGATCAACCCCGAGCTCGGCCCGGGACGGGCAGTGAACTACGAGATCGGCGCCCGCGGACAGCCCCTGCCAGAGCTCAGCTATTCGGTTGCCTTCTTCCTGGGCCGGATCTCCGATGCGATCGTGCAGGGACCCGAGGTGGGGGGCCGGGCGTTTTTCCGCAATGCCGGCAAGACCCACAACGATGGCATCGAAGTCGGTGTCTCCTTCACACCGACCCATGGCCTCACTCTCCAGGGTGCGTACACCTACGCTCATTATCGTTTCACTGAATACGTCGTGGGCGACACACTTTCGCTGGCGGGCAACCGGCTCCCAGGCGTGCCCGAGCACTTCTGGCGCTTCGGCTTGCGGACGTCGCTGCCCGCAGATTTCTACCTCGACGCCGATCACACCATCAGCACCTCGATACTGGCGGACGACCTCAACACGATTTGGATTCCAGCATGGGGAGCAGGAGTCACCAACCTTCGGGTGGGCTGGGACGGGCGAACCGGGCAGATGGAGGTTGCCCCCTTCGTCGGCATCAACAATCTGTGGGACCGGCGCTATGTGGGAGGAGTCACACTGAACGGCGTAGGTGGCAGGGTATACGAACCGGCTCCCCTGCGGGTGGTGTATGTCGGCGCCGAGCTGGGCTACGCGGCCCTGCCGTAGTCGAGAAGGCTATAGCAAGGACACGGGATCACGGTCGATGACCAGCCGGATCTTCCCTTCCCGCTTCAGCCGCCGGGCTGCGTAACGCACGATTCGCCCCAGCGAGTCCGACGGCCCCTTCAGCAGCACGTGCCAGCGCCAGCGTTCCTTGATCCGGGCCAGGGGACAGGGTGCCGGTCCCAACACAGTAACCGGGAGCTGATACTTGGCAACGAGACCAGCACACCAGTCGGCCAGCGCTGCCGCGCGTCGTCCTACGTCCCGCTCTGCTGGTCCGGAGTAGATCAGGTTCACCAGCGAGACCGCCGGAGGATAGGGCGGCACGTCCCGAAGCTGCCGCTCGGTGCCAAGAAACCCGTCGGTATCGTGGTGCGCCGCATGCGCCAGCGC
>DASRIN010000292.1:0-7615 GCA_035649975.1 Gemmatimonadales bacterium | reverse complement strand
CGTGGACGAACATGTAGCTGACGAAGGTCCAGGGGCGGGTGAAGGCGGTTCGGGGCGAAAATTGGAGTAGCTGGAAGACCTCACGCGAGGTAAACAGGGTCATCATGAGGAGCAGCACCACCGCATTGGCGATGATGAAGCGCCCGACCCAGGGAGTAATCCGATACGAGGGAGATGATCTCATCAGACGATTGCCTTTACGCTCTGACTACAGGCTATGCCAGGTCTTCGACTCGGCCGCGCCGCGCGGCTCGGCAGATCTGCTCGCACAAGTCAGGGAACTCGATACCGACGGCCCTGGCGGACTGGGGCAGGAGGCTGGTAGCCGTCATTCCGGGCAGCGTGTTCACCTCTAAACAGAAGAGTTCGCCTTCCGGTGTCAAGCGAAAATCGATCCGGGAATATCCACCTAGCTTCAGCGCTTCGTGAGCCAGCAGCCCCAGCCGGCGGCACTCCTCGGTGATCGAGTCGGGAAGGTCGGCCGGAAAGATCTCCTGCGACATGCCGGGCGTGTACTTGCATTCATAATCGAAAATCTCGTGCCGGGGAATGATCTCTCCGACCGCGAGCGGGCGGCCCTCCAGGACGCCGATGGTCAGTTCCCGACCCGGCACGAACTGCTCGATCATCACCTCATCGTCGTACTGCCGGGCCAGAGCCACCGCCGACTCATATTGGGACGAACCCTTGACCACCGTAAGCCCGACCGTGGACCCCTGTTTGGAGGGCTTGACCACGACCGGCCATCCAAATTCCTGCTCCACCCGGTCCCGCGCTACGGGCGCCATCACCCAGGCGGCGGTCGGGACGCCGGCCGCCTCAAACAGCCGCTTGGAAATGTCCTTGTCCATGGCCATGGCGCTTCCCAGCCGACCGCTGCCGGTATAGGGCACCCCCACCATCTCGAGCAGTGTCTGGATGGTGCCGTCCTCACCTCGTCCTCCATGAAGTGCAAGGAACAGCACGTCCGCATCGCGCACCGCTGCCAGGTTGGCCAGTCCCGACAACAAGAGGCCGCGTTCCAGGGCCTGGAGCTGCGAGATCGGCGGAGGCTCCGTCCCTACGACCCCGGAGAGGAGCGCGGTTTCATCGGATTCGGGGATGTATCCCCGGGCCGTGTCTACCACGGCAACTTCGTGGCCGCCAGACCGCAGAGCCCGAATTACCTGCACCGCGGAGGCGAGGGCCACGTCGCGTTCGGCCGAGGTCCCACCGGTCAATACGGTTACGCGCATGGGTCTCCTAACGTGAGCGGTGAGAGGTGAGCGGGAAAAGCGCCCGCAGTTACCATCTCTTACCTCTTACCTCTCACCGCTTACCGCTTCTACCGGGTCCCGATTAGTTGTTGCAGGACATCGTACCGGCTGACGATCCCGATCAGCTTGCCGTCCTTCCGCACCAGCGCGGCCGGGCTCTCTCGGGTCAGCATGGCTCCCAGCCGGTCAGTAGAAAACGTGGCATCCACTTCCGGAAAGGGAGATTCCATGACTTCCCGCACCGGTCGGTCGAGCAATGAGGGTTGGGCCAGGGCCTTGGTCATCAGGGTGCCTTCGACCAGGCCACCTACCGACCGGCCGTCCTCTACCACCGGAATCTGACTCACCCCCCAGGTGCTCATCAGGTTGAGCGCCTGCCGCACTGCTGCCGCGGGGGCCACGCTCACCAGGGGCGGTGCAGTTGGGTGACGCCGCTCCAGCAGCTGCTCGACGGTAGTCCTCGGCGGCTCCAGCATCTGGTTTTCCTGCATCCACTCGTCGTTGAAGACCTTGGAGAGATACCGCTCGCCGGTGTCGCAGAGGATGGTCACCACCAGTGCATTCGGGTCATCCAGCTCCCGAGCGATCTCCAGTGCAAGTGCCACGTTGAGCCCGGTGGACCCCCCTGCCAGAATGCCCTCTTCCCGGGCCAGGCGCCGCGCCATCACGAGAGAGGTTCGGTCGGGCATCTGCCGGAATTCATCGATCCAGTCAAACCAGATGGTGGTAGGAATCTTGTCCCCCCCGATGCCCTCCACCTTGTACGGATGACCCTCCCCCAGGGAACGGGTCCGGTGGTAGTGGGTGTAGAGCGAGCCGACCGGGTCCCCGGCGACGATGCGGATCTTGGGGTTCTGCTCCTTCAGATACTTGCCGGCACCGCTGATGGTGCCGCCGGTCCCCGCCCCGGCGATCAGGTGGGTCACCTTTCCTCCAGTCTGCTGCCAGATCTCAGGCCCCATCGTCGCATAATGGGCTTCCGGATTCACCGCGTTGTAGAACTGGTTGGCCAGGATCGCGCCCGGGGTTTCCTTGACGATCTGCTTGGCCTTCATCACGTAGTTGTCGGGGTGGTCGGGAGGAACCGCAGTGGGCGTAATGACCACTTCAGCCCCGTAGGCCTTGAGCAGCCGCACTTTCTCCTGCGACATCTTGTCCGGCATGGTGAAGACGCAGCGATAGCCCTTGAGAGCCGCGGCAATGGCCAGCCCGACACCAGTGTTCCCGCTGGTGCCTTCCACGATGGTGCCGCCGGCACGAAGCTCGCCCCGCCGCTCGGCATCCTCGATGATGGCAAGACCAATGCGATCCTTGACCGATCCACCCGGATTCACGTACTCCGCTTTTCCGTAGATCGGCGTCCTGAGACCGAGGCCGATCCGCGCCAGGTGGATCAGTGGGGTCCAGCCCATCGTCTCCAGGACCGAGCTGTAGGGCTGGAGATGTTGGGGAGTTCTCATGGTGCGGCGCTCCGGGACCGGGAACCGCGGAACTGAACCGGCTGGAGAAATGGTGCCGCAATGGGGCGACCCTGATGCAGAGCGGGCGAGTAGCGCAGCTCTGGGGCGCCGACCAGGGCAGCCGAATCCAGGGCGGGGTAGCCGCTCGATTCGGCGATCCGGATGGAATCGGGGTTCACGTTCCCGGCCGAGTCCACGTAGAGGCGAAGCAGCACCCGGCCCTCAATGCCCTGGGCGAGCAGCGCGGGAGGGTATCGAACCGGGGAGATCGGGTTGATGGCGACCGGAGGCTCTTCGGCCGGCGGAGTGGCCGGCACTGAGGGGGCATCGACCAGCCGAACGGTTCCATCATCCCGTTGGCCGCAGGCGCCCAGCACTAATAGACACAACAGTGGGATCAGCCTGAGTCTGACAGGCGGTTTGCTCGGGATGACGTGCGGTTCGCTCACAGACAACTCCCGGTCAAGTCCGATCCGCAGCCCGTCGCTTGAAGTCGGCCAGGCGATTCAGCGCCTCCAGAGGGGTGAGCGTGTTCACGTCGAGGGATTTCAACTCTTCTACCATCGGATCGGGCTGCTGGGGATCGCTGAAGAGGACCAACTGTCCCGGATCGCGCGCGCCCGCGGGCGGGGGGCCCGGCACCATGCGATGCTCGCCCTCGAGAGTGCCGAGAACGTCCCGGGCCCTTAGAACGACTTCCCGAGGCAGGCCGGCCAGCTGGGCCACATGAATTCCGTAGGAGCGATCGGTCCCACCCGGCTCCAGCCGATGCAAGAATACGACCGTATCGCCCGCCTCCCGAACAGCCACGTTGTAGTTCCGGGCGTGCTGCAGCCGCTCCGGCAGCTGCATCAGCTCGTGATAATGAGTGGCGAACATCGTCTTGCAGCCCACCCGGTCGTGCAGGTGCTCGGTCACCGCCCAGGCGATTGCCACCCCGTCGTAGGTGGAGGTGCCCCGGCCGATCTCATCGAGCAGCACCAGGCTCCGAGCTGTGGCGTTGTGCAGGATGGCGCTCGTTTCGCTCATCTCCACCATGAAAGTAGACTGCCCCTCACTCAGGTTGTCGCTGGCCCCGACCCGGGTGAAGAGTCGGTCTACCACGCCTATGGTGGCCTCCTCCGCCGGAACGAAGGAGCCCAGCTGGGCCAGCACCACGTTCAAACCGATCTGGCGCAGAACGGTGGACTTGCCGGCCATGTTGGGCCCGGTGACCAGGGCGACGCGCTCCGCCTCGGTAAAGCGGACGGTATTGGGGATGAAAGACTCCCGGGCCATCATCCGCTCGACCACTGGATGGCGGCACTCCCGAAGCATCAGGTCGAAATCCTCGGTGATCACCGGGCGGACATAGCGTCCCTCGACCGCCCTTTCGCCCAGTGCGGACCAGACGTCGAGAGTGGCGAGGATCCTGGCGGTGTGCTGAATCTGTCCGATCGCTCGACCCACGGCTCCCCGCAGCGCCCCGAACAGCTCTCCCTCTCGAGCGCCGATCCGCTCCTCGGCCCCGAGGACCTTCGCCTCGTATTCCTTGAGCTCCGGAGTGACGTAGCGTTCAGCGGTCGCCAGAGTCTGCCGGCGCTCGTAGTCCGATGGCACCCGGGCCGCATGGGTGTGGGTGATTTCGAGGTAGTACCCGAAGACCTTGTTGAACCCAACCTTGAGAGAGGGGATACCGGTCCGGGCGCGCTCTCGCTGCTGCAGCGCCGCTATGTACTGCCGGCCGCCGTCCCGCAGGGCCCGCAATTCGTCGAGCTCCGGATCGTACCCGCTGCGAATGACCTCGCCGTCTCCCAGACTGACCGGCAACCGCTCGGCCAGGCCATCTGCCAGCTCGGTGGTGAGGTCGGCCAGGAGATCCAGCTCTTCGGCCGCAGCGGTCAGGGCCTTGCTTGCTCGGTTTCCGGCCAGTGCGAACCCGGACAGCTCGCTCAGGGCCCCGGCCACATCGGGCAGTCGCTGGAGGGTCTCGCGAATGGAACCGAGCTCACGGGGAGTGGCTCGCCCGGCCGCACTGCGTCCGGCCAGCCGTTCGATATCGCGCATACCGTCCAGTGCCTCGCGCAGGCGAGCGCGGCCGCGCGCGTCCCGAACCATGACCTCGACTGCATCGAGCCGGATATCGATGGCGGCAGCGTCACGCAGGGGCGAAAGCACCCAATGGCGCAATAGCCTTGCGCCCATGGGCGTCAGTGTTGCGTCGATGGTCTCCAACAGGGTGCAGCCCTGAGCGCCCGCCCGAAGCGGCTCCACCAACTCGAGATTGCGGCGGGTCATCTCGTCTACCCAGAGGTAGGCGTCGTTCCGGCGCACTCTCGGCCGAGCCAGGTGGGGGAGGCCTGCCGGCTGCAGCTCGTTCAGATAGCGAAGTAGGGCACCGGCTGCTCCGATGGCAGCGCCGTCGCCTGCGTCCATGCCGAGGCCATCGAGTGTCGCCACCTCGAACCGCCGCGCTAGATCATCTCGGGCCAGATCGGGGTCGAATTCCCAGGGCTCACGATGGGTCGTGAGCGGCTGGACAGCGGGGCTGCGGGGCGGAGGGGCAGCGTCGCTATGAGGAATCACGATCTCGGCAGGGCTCAACCTGGAGAGGACTTCCTGGACCCCGTCTTCCGGAAAGGTCTCGAGCACAAACTCGCCGGTACTCAGGTCAATACAGGCTACTCCCAAGTGAGCAGACTGCCCCGCGGCCCCGCTGCCCCGCTGCCACGCCACAATCCAGTTGTTCCGCGATCCGGCCACCCAGCCTTCCTGCAGCAGGGCACCAGGCGTCACCGTCTCCACCACTTCACGGCGCACCAGTCCGCGAGCGAGCTTGGGGTCTTCCACCTGTTCGCAGATGGCGACCCGATGCCCGGCGCCCACCAGCTGCCGGAGGTAGTCGGCCGCGGCCTTGACGGGCACTCCCGCCAGGGGCACACCATCGCCCCTGGAGGTCAAGGCTATGTCGAGGATTTTGGCGGCGAGCTCGGCGTCTTCGTTGAACATCTCATAGAAGTCGCCCACTCGATAGAACAGGATGGCGTCCCGGTGCTGGGCCTTCATCTCCCGCCAGTGCTTGAGCATAGGCGGAGTGGGTGCAGCGCTGTCGTGGCTGACCAGGGGCATTCAGTCAATATAACGATCGGCCCCCGGTCTCCACGCGCTGAAGCTGCGGGTCTGCGGCCCGCTAGCCTCCGATGCGATTCAGCTCCGCCAGGTCGCGCTTCGAGAGCTGAATCTCCGCCGCAGCAACGTTCTCCTCCAAGTGGGAGACCGTGGACGTCCCCGGGATGACCAGCATGGCCGGCGAGCGCGCCAACAGCCAGGCGAGGGCGACCTGGTAGACGGTGGCTCCATGGCGCTGGGCTACCCGCTGCAGGGCTCCGCCCTCGCCCAGCATACCAGCCGCGAGCGGAAACCAGGGAATGAAGGCGATCTGTTCTCGCTCGCAGTAGTCGACCTCGGCTTCCCACTTTCGGTCACCCACGTTGTACCGATTTTGAATCGAGACGATAGGCACCACCTGCCGGGCTCTGTCGATATCGTCGACTGACGCCTCGGAGAGGCCGAGGTGCCGCACCAGGCCTTCGTTCTGGAAATCCCGCAGGGCTCCGAACTGCTCGTCGGCGGGCACCTTGGGATCGATCCGGTGCAGCTGCCAGAGGTCGATCCGGTCGACCCTGAGTCGCTTGAGGCTTCCTTCGAGTTGCCGCCGCAAGTATTCCGGCCGGCCGTTCTCGACCCACTGTCCCGGGCCGGGCCGCTCGAAGCCACCCTTGGTTGCGATCACCAAGCCGGGGTACGGATGCAGCGCCTGGGCAATGAGCTCTTCAGAAACGTGGGGCCCGTAGGAGTCGGCAGTATCGATGAAGTTGACGCCCAATTCGACCGCCCGCTGGAGCACCCGAACGGCTTCGGCCGGATCCCTGGGCGGGCCCCAGATTCCCGGGCCGGTGAGGCGCATAGCGCCAAACCCCATTCGGTTGACGGTAAGATCTTCGCCCAGTGGGAAGGTCCCGGCCGCGGCAGCGGGAACATGGGTCGTCGTTCGCGTGGTGGTCATGAGTTACGGCTCTTTCTGGCCATGCCTGAGAGTAAACCATCGGTCCCCAATGTGGGTGAAAACCGTCGAGCAAAGGGTGATGTTCCCCACACTCCTCGCGAGAAGCAGGTTTCGGCTGTACTGTACCTCTCCTCCCCAAACGATCTGATCTATTCCGACACAGGAGCTTCCATGCGGATGCGGCTCTGGAGTGTGGGCGTGGGCGTGGTGGCCGGGCATCTTCTGCTGTTGGTTACCGCTCAATCGGTCACAGCGCAGGCGGACTCAGGAACCCGGGTTCGGGCGAGTACCAGCTCCGGTCTCCGGAGAAGCTGGGTCGGCACTCTCGTATCACTGGATGCGGACTCGCTCCGGCTCCTCCGCCGAGATAGCCTGGTGAGCCTGCCGGTGAGCTCGGTGGTGCGGCTGGAGCGCAGCCGGGACCGGCGAACCAGCGCCGGGCGAGGGGCTGTTATCGGGGGACTGGTTGGCGCAGGAACCGGACTGGTGCTGGGACTGCTGGCTTCGAGTGACGACGACGGCTTCTATGAAGTAGGGCCCGGGGACGTGTTTGTGGTCACCCTAATGGTGGGTGCAGTCGGAGCCGGTGTCGGCGCGCTTATTGGCTCAATTTCCCACCGGGAGCGTTGGGAACCGATGCCGCTCTCGGCTCAGACTGCTCCTCAGGCCCGGCGCCAGGTCGGATCGCGAGTCGGTTTGGTCCTAAGCTTCTAGGCAAAGGGCCGGCTCAACACCGGCCCTTCTCACTTTATCACCTGCTCGCCGCGAGCTCACTCACCACACTCGCAGTGTTCCACGCTATCGCTCCGCGCCTCGATCGATGAGGTGGTCGAGTCGCCTGCCGGTTGCACGAT
>DASRIN010000291.1:0-2252 GCA_035649975.1 Gemmatimonadales bacterium | reverse complement strand
AACTGCCGTGCGACGACGACGTGGTCGATGAAGTATTTGGAGCAGGCCGGCAGGACGAGCCCCGCGAGCCGGCTCACCAGCATCAGCAGCATGCCGACGGCAAGGCGGTTCCGGTGCCGGTGAATCAGCTCCCGCGCTTCGCGCCAGGCCTTCGAAAGGGAAAGCTCCCGCGGTCCCTCCTCGGCCGTGACCACACCGGACTGCCGTCCGAGGCCTTCCCCACCTCGCGCGTACAGCTTCATGTCGTCACGATGGGGGAGCTCAGGCGTCCACCTGATATTCGGCGAGCCAGGGGGCGCTGCGGCGGGCGATCTGGCGGATCAGGAAGGTCAGGCCGACGCCGACCAGGGCGATGACCATGAGCGTCGCGTAGAGCTGTTCGATGCGGAAGGTCTGCCAGGACATCCAGAGCAGCGAGCCTAGTCCGACGCGCGAGCCCACCATCTCCACACCGATCGTGGCGTGAAACGCCACATTGGTCGAGAGCCGGAGTCCGGTGAGGATCATCGGGAGACTGCCGGGCAGCAGCACTCGCAGGAATTTCTTCCAGCTCGACGCCCCGTAGTTTGCCGCCAGCTCGAGGTGAACTGGGCTGATGGCGCGGACCCCAGCCAGGGTATTGAGTACCATGGGGAAGAACGCGCCGACCGACACCGAGGCGATCTTGGAACGCTCGCCGATCCCGAGCAGCACGATCAGCAGTGGAAAGAGCGCCAGCTTGGGAATGGGATGGATCGCGGCGATGACCGGATCGAGCACGACGCGAACTCCCCGCCAGCTCCCCATGGCGAGCCCCACCAGGAGGCCGGCGACCCCGCCAAGCGCCAGACCACCCACGATGCGCAACAAGGTCGCGGAGAGGTGCAGCCAGAGCTGGCCGGCCACGAGAGATTCCTGCAGCGCGGCGGCGATGGCCGTCGGCGCCGGGAACAACAGCCCGGAGTACCCGCCGGCCCGATGGATCAGCTCCCAGATCACGAGCAGCACGAGGATGACGCCGAGCGAGCCCGGAGTCCAGCGAATCGGCAGCGACGCCCGGAAGATTACCGCACGGAGAGCCCGCTGCGTACTTCCTCCTCGAGAATTTGCCAGATATTCCAGGTGATCTCGTTGATCACCTTGTGATCCGTGCGCGGATCGCGGGGCCGCGCCATCGGGATCCTGATTTCTTCCCGGATGCGCCCGGGCCGCCCCGTCATGACCAGCACCCGGTCGGCGAGCAACACGGCCTCCTCCACGTCGTGGGTCACGAAGACGACCAGCTTGCGGTCCTCGCTCCACACCCGGAGGAGCTCGGCCTGGAGCACCCAGCGCGTCTGGGCATCGAGCGCACCGAAGGGCTCGTCCATGAGCAGAACCGGCGCCTGGGAGACGAACGCGCGGCCGATCCCGACTCGTTGCCGCATGCCGACCGACAGCTCATGGGGGTAGTGTCCCGCAAACTGGCCCAGGCCGACGCGATCGAGGAACTGGCGCGCCTCGTCCCGCCGCCGGGCCTTGCCCATGCCGAGCATCTCCAGCCCAAAGGCCACATTGTCGAGCACCGTCATCCAGGGGAACGTCCCGTTCTCCTGCGCCACCAGCCCTCCCAGGAGCTGACCGGTGGCGAGGCCTCCCTCAAAGGTGACCCGGCCGGTGGTGGGCGGGATCAGGCCGGCGATGATCCGGAGCAGGGTGGATTTGCCACAGCCACTCGGGCCCACCACGCACACGAACTCCAACGGGGCGACCGTGAATGACAGGTCGTCCAGCGCGGTGATCGAGCCGCGCTTGCTGGGGAATGCGCAGCTCACCTCGTGGCAGGTAAAGCCAATGTCTGCCTTCGGGGGACCGGCCTCGCGGGCCGCCGGGTCGGCGATGGCCGGTCGCAACCCTACCATGCCGCCCGGATGCCGACGGTAACCCATCGCGGCGCACCAACGTCGACCAGCCCGTTGGCCGCCTGGGCGACCGGATACTCGGTGTCGAACAGGTTTTCCACCTTGATATAGGCCGAGGACTGAGACCAGAGCCGGCGGTTGAGCCTGAGCCCGGTGACAAAGAAGCTCTCCAGCCGGATGGTGTCGAGGTCGTCATCCGAGCGGGACCCCACGTAGCGTCCCTCGAGTGAGGCCGAGAAGAGTGCCGGGTTCTCGTAGGTCACAACCGCGGTGGCGGCATGGCGTACCGCGGCGCGGGCGACCTTGCCGTCGATGGCTTGTCCTTCGGCCGAAATCTTGGTGGGGTTGAAGGTATAGCCCGCCCACAGCGAC
>DASRIN010000290.1:0-5125 GCA_035649975.1 Gemmatimonadales bacterium | reverse complement strand
GCAGGTAATCGTAAGTGGCCCCGGCATAGCGGCGGAGCGCCGCCTTGTCGTGCAGATAGACCGAACTGTCGGCCAAGGCGGGGGCCGCCTTCTCTCCCCGCAACGCGATGGCGGCGACTTCCAGGTTGGTGGTGACGATGTGGTCGAACTGCTCGGCGAAGGTCCGCACTCCAGGGGTGGGGCGAAAACTCAGTGCCGAGTCCGGCATCGCCTCGATATAGGCCAGCACCGCTTCGCGGTTTCGCTGCCAGTCCGACTGGAGGTCTGGATAGGAAGGGGACTGAGCAGCCAGCGGAGATACCGCGATCAGCCACAGGGTGTGGAGCACCGGTCGCATTGCTAGCTCGACTTCTTCCGCCGACTGCTCTTCCGGCGTGCACCTTTCTTGGGGACCTTGGCTCCCTTCTTTCTCGCCTCCGACAGCCCGATCGCGATCGCCTGCTCACGGCTCTTCACCTTCCCCCCGCGCCCCGACTTGCCGCTACGTAAGGTCCCCCGCTTGCGCCGGCGCATTGCGCTTTCGACGCTCTTGCTGGCGCCTTTGCTGTACTTTCGCCGACTGGACTTGCGGGTCGAACGTTTCGCGGAGCGTTTCTTGGTGGCCATGGAGCCTCCCAGGAACAGGTGAAACAGGAGAACACAAGACCAGTGTCTTGCGGTGTCGCGGTTCCGGCTCAATACTCGTCAGGTTCCTCCACATTTTCCACTCTAGAGGTGCGTATGCCCCAGACCACACGCAAGATGATCGACTGCCGGCGGATCCCGAGTGAGCGCAATTGCAGCGTGACCATCGCCGGCACTGAGGAGGAGGTCCTCACTGTTGCCACCCGGCACGCCATAGAGGAGCACGGGCATGCCGATACTCCCGAATTGAGGGAGCAACTCCGCCAGGCCTTGGTTGATGAGCCGGCAGAGATCCATGCCTAAGTAGATCAGGTTCGCCGGTCGGAGACCCGCCGGTCGGGATCCGGGCCGGCGAGCCTCCGCCGGACTAAACCCCCCAGCAACGCTCCGATGCCGGTGGCCACGAAGGTGTAGCCGGCGAGCATGACCACTCCGACCAGCCAGAGCTCGCTGTTCTCCGGGCTGGTCGCCACTCTGACCAGCAGAACCGTCAGCTGTCCCAGGAAGACCCCCGTGGCCACAGCGCCGGGGCGGCCGGGAGCGAGCAGGCCGAGCAGCAGCCCGGTCACGAAGAGGGCGAGGGGGTACGCCGGGCTGTTTCCATCCCACGGCTCTGACTGTCCCAGAAAGCGAGCCGGGATCAGCCATAGTGCGAGCCCGATGCAGAACCCCATGAGAAGAACCGCGCGACGGGAGAGGCGGGGCACCCGGATCCTCCTGACCTAGAGGTGGTTCACGTCATCGGGCATAGCGGTCAGCTCCGAGAAAATGGAGCGAGATATAGGGCTTCTGTCCTATGACCCAGCTGTCGTGAGGCAGCGGCGGTACGTAGAACAGCTCTCCCGGGTGGAGCTCCACGACCCGATCCGCGAATGCAACGGCCGCAACGCCCTCGAGGACCAGTCCCACATGTTCGACCGTGCAACGGTCTGCCCCGACGGTCGGACCGACGTGCTCCGACCAGCGCCATCCCGGCTGATACGTCGCACGGCCGATGGTGAGGCCGCCGATCCGCACCAGCTCGAACCGCCCCTTGATCATCTCCCGCACTTCGTCGGGCTCTGCGAACCGCTTGAGAATGACGTCCAGCGTGGCTGGATTCATGTGAGCCCCTTCAGCGTATCAGGCGCACGCCGGTGCTTAGCACCGCTACCCCTTCAATTTCAATCAGCAGGTCGCCCCGGGCGAGACCGGCAACCACCAGCAGCGTGTTGGCCGGGGGACTGGCTCCCGCCAGATGCTTCGAGCGAAGCTCGCGCAGGGCCGGGACGTTCCGGGTATCGGTAATGAAGGTGGTGGTTTTCACCAGATCATCCAGTGAGCCACCCACGCTCTCCAAGGCCCGCCGCAGATTCTGATACACCCGCTCGGCCTGCGCTCGGAAGTCGCCCGCACCAACCAGCTGCCCGGTGCTGTCCAGGGCGACTTGCCCGGCGATGTACACCGTGCGTCCATCCGGCGCCACTACGACGTGAGTATATCCGTTTGGTTTGGTGAGGGTAGGAGGATTCAGATACCGTGACGCCTGGCTCTGCCCGTGTGCCTGCCCATGAGTAATGGAGGTTCCGAGCAGAGCCACGACGATCAAAACGCTACCAGTATTACGAAATCGGTTAACGGCAGGCCGCCGGGTCCGGGCACTTTTTTCAGATGATTCACCACAGAGGTCCAGAGGACACAGAGGGATCATTGCCTCACCTCACTCACGAAATCTTGGGAGCGGTCATCGAAGTGCATCGTGCACTGGGTCCCGGGCTATTGGAGTCTGCTTATCAAGCATGTCTGGCCCAGGAACTCAACTTCCGCGGCATGCTTACGAGTCTCAAGTCTCTCTGAAGTTAAATCAGTATCCAAAGTGCTGGCTGTACATAGAGCCCAGGTACTCACGTACCTCAAGCTCACAAAAATTCACCCTAGGCTTTCTTATCAATTTCAATGTCGAGATGCTCCGCCAAGGTATCTACCGAATCATCAATGATTGAGAATCCTCGGTGTCCTCTGCGCCTCTGTGGTGAATTCTCTGCTACGCTGCGCTTCCATTTCCCGGGCCCCTTCGCTCGCGAACCTCGTAATGGGCCGAGCGCTCGTCGAACCGAAGCAGGAGCTGGCGCGCCTTGGCCGGTACCACGGCGCGCTCATAATCCTCACCCGCAAACGTGCGGACCGCCAGGAGCGAGT
This sequence comes from Gemmatimonadales bacterium, assembly GCA_035649975.1. Lineage (GTDB taxonomy): Bacteria > Gemmatimonadota > Gemmatimonadetes > Gemmatimonadales > GWC2-71-9 > CAVVWJ01. The sequence continues at coordinate 2,323 of DASRIN010000290.1, read as the reverse complement.
CGAACCACATGATGGTAACGAATTCCACCTCTTCGCCGGTCTCGCGCCGCAGCAGGTCGATTCCCTGAAATCCGCTGATGCCTCGGGCAACGATCCCGGTAAAAATTTCCGCCTTGAGCAGCACCTCGTACGCGGCGGCGTTCTGGGGCGTGGTCCAGCCCCGCCAGATGCGACTGACCACGGCGCGCCTATGGAGTGAGGGTCCGGGACCGGTTGCCGGACCTGAGGGTTACGCTGGTTGCGCCCCGCTCGCCCTGCGCCTCGCGGCGGGCCACCAAGTGAATACCGGGCTCGGTACGCTCGTCGAGGAGAACCAGGCCGGAGCCGTCCTCGCCGGCGCCAAGCTTCACCCGGATGGTCCCGCGCTGGTCCAGCAGCCGGAAGACGACTTGTCCATCCTTCTCCACATTCAGCCGGGATCGGACCTGGCCGGCGGCATCCACCAGCTCCAGGGCCTGGCCTCGGAGCACCGGATCCGGCTCGCCCGGGAACCCCGCTGCCTGGAGGTACAATCCAAGCAGGGTCAGGTTGACCAGGCTGATCGCAAGCATGAAGGGCTGTACGTTCATGGCGCTTCCTTTCGGCTAGGGTCGCAGCAGGCGAAAGGCATGCATCCAGTCGTCCTCCCGAAAGCCCGGGATGCACCAGAGCTGGGCCAGTGGCTCGATGGCGCGCGCCGCCCTGGCTTCTCCCATGTCGGCCCCCTCCCATCCAAACTGCTCCAGGAGATGAGCCACCACCGCCTTGGCCCCAGCATCATTGCCGCAGTAGAACATCGTTGGAGGGCCCCCGGCGAGCATCGGGTGGACCATCAGGTCGCTGCCCACACTATTGAATGCCTTTACGAAACGAATCTGCGGATAGGCGGCCTGGAGCCGCTCGAGCAGCGACTCATTGGGCCCGGTGAAATACCGCAGCACGCCTTGCTCCGGGGCCTCGTCACTGATCGGATTGGTGGTATCGACGACCAGTTTGCCCTTCAGGTTGTCGGGGCCGGCCAGCTGGACTGCGTCCAGAGCCGCCTTGCCCAGGACCGCCAGCACCACGGCGTCGGCCCACGCAGCGACATCCCCAAAGCTCCCTTCGGCAATGCCGCTGCTCTTGGAGAACTTGGCCAGCTTGCCCGGTGTGCGGGTTCCGATCCGGACCTGGTACCCCTGGGCCAGGAGTCCCTTTGCCAGGGCCTGACCCACGTCGCCCGAGCCGAGTACGCCGAACCGGCGCGGTGGGGAAGTGCGTGCCATAGGATCTCCGGGACGTAGTATGATTCCTCTGGACCATTCATCAGAGGATCTACCGACATGAAAGTATTTCTCACCGGGGCGACGGGATACATCGGCTCCGCCGTGGCCGACCGGTTACGCGCAGCCGGCCATCAGGTGTCCGCCCTGGCACGAAGTGATGCCGCTGCCGATAAGCTTCGCACCGCCGGTATCGAGCCGGAACGGGGGGACTTCCAGGACCCTGGCAGTGTGGGAAGGGCCGCGCGTGCAGCTGACGCGGCCATCAGCATGGCGACAACCTACGACTCCTCCATCGACGGCCCCGCCATCGATGTCATGCTCGATGCCCTGGCCGGAACTAACAAGCCGTTCATCTACACCAGCGGGATCTGGTCCCACGGCGATACCGGCGGCAGCGTGGTGGATGAAAGCTCGCCTCCAAAACCTGCGGCGCTGGTGGCCTGGCGTCAGGCGGTCGAAGATCGAGTGCTCCAGGCTGCCGGTCGCGGCATCCGCACAGTGGTCATCCGACCCGCCATCGTGTATGGACGCGGGGGTGGCATCCCGGCGGGCTTCGTTGAGTCGGCGCGCTCCCGTGGCGCCGCGCAGCATGTCGGCACTGGAGAGAACCGCTGGCCCTTCGTGCATGTCGATGATCTGGCCGACCTGTATCTCCTCGCATTGGAAAAGGCGCCGCCCGGCACCCTGCTGCTGGGTGTGAGCGGCCCCGCCTATCGGGTGCGGGAGGTAGCGGCTGCTGCCAGCCGAGGCGCCGGTGCCGGCGGAAAGACCACCGCCTGGCCGCTGGAAGAAGCCCGAGGCAAGCTGGGTGTCTACGCCGATGCCCTCATCCTCGATCAGCAGGCCTCCGGACGAAAGGCTCAGGAGCTGCTCGGCTGGCGCCCGTACCGGCCCGACGTCTTGGAAGACCTCGAGCACGGTTCCTACGCCGAGGCGCACGCGCGCTAGCCGTCAGCGTGGTGGTGGGCCATTTGGCGGTGGCCGTTTCGCAGCTGTAATGAATCAAAGAGGCTGCGCGACGCCGCAGCCACCTCGGCCACCGCGCGATTGAACGGCTCCTGGTTCGCCTGCGACGGCTT
>DASRIN010000289.1:0-4044 GCA_035649975.1 Gemmatimonadales bacterium | reverse complement strand
CATCGGCCTGCTGCCTTATCTTCCCCGCTGACTTGGACCTACCCACATTCTGAATCGATGCGATGGCCGACACCACCCTGATGGACAAGTTGGTCTCCCTCTGCAAACGCAGGGGTTTCGTCTTCCAATCCTCGGAGATCTACGGCGGCCTGGGCTCGGTTTGGGACTACGGGCCGCTGGGCGTGGAGCTGAAGAAGAACATCAAGGACCGCTGGTGGAACGCCATGGTGCACGCCCGGGATGACATCGAGGGGCTGGATGCGGCGATCCTCATGCATCCCCGGGTCTGGGAGGCGTCGGGACATGTGGCCGGCTTCACCGATCCCCTGGTCGATTGCAAGCAGTGTAAGAACCGGTTTCGGGCCGATGACCCGAGAATCAAAGGCACGCCGGGTCAACCCGACGCGCAGTGTCCCGTCTGCGGCACCCGCGGTTCTCTCACCGAACCCCGGCTCTTCAACCTGATGTTCAAGACCTTCATGGGGCCGGTCGAAGACTCCGCCGCCATCGTCTACCTGCGCCCCGAGACGGCCCAGGGCATCTATGTGAACTATCTGAACGTGCTTCAGTCGTCCCGCCAGCGAATCCCCTTCGGCATTGCCCAAATCGGGAAGGCGTTCCGCAACGAGATCACCCCGGGCAACTTCATCTTCCGCACTCGCGAGTTCGAGCAGATGGAGATGCAGTTCTTCGTTCAGCCCGGCACCGACGCCGAGTGGTTCGAACGGTGGCGCGAGTGGCGAATGGCATGGCATCAGTCGCTCGGCTTGAATCCCGCCAAGCTGCAATGGCATCAACACGCCGGGAGCGAGCTGGCCCACTACGCCAAAGCGGCGTTTGACATCCAGTACGAGTTTCCCTTCGGTTGGCAGGAGATCGAGGGCATACACAACCGGGGAGACTTCGATCTGACCCGCCACCAGGAATACTCCGGGAAGAAGCTGGAGTACTTCGATCAGGCTGCCAACCAGCGGTATCTCCCCTACATCGTGGAGACCTCCGCCGGTGCAGACCGGGTTGCGCTTACCCTGCTGGTCGACGCCTATCGGGAAGAGACCGTCGAAGGGGAGACCCGGGTTGTCTTGGGATTCCATCCCTCAATCGCTCCGATCAAAGCCGGCGTGTTTCCGCTGGTGAAGAAGGACGGGATGCCCGAGCTGGCGACGACGCTGTATCACGATCTGCGCAAACAGTTCCCGGTCTTCTATGATGACAGCGGCGCAATCGGCCGGCGGTACCGCCGCATGGACGAGGCGGGAACTCCATTCGGGGTAACGGTCGATGGAGAAACCGGCAGCAACCAAACCGTTACTGTTCGGGACCGGGACTCCATGGCGCAGGAGCGCATCGCCGTGAGTCGGGTCGGAGAATACCTAAGTGATAAGTTGAGATTAGCGGCGTAAGCTACTGTAGATAGGTCACATCGCGCTCTGGCCTGAGAAAGTACACTAATGCGTCTGGACGACTTCGAAGCCATGGTCCGCCGCCTCTGCGACGAAGTTCCCCCGGACTTTCTCGACGGCGTGTCGGAGATTGTCGTGTCTCCCCGAACAGTTCCCCATCCGGACAGAGCGGAAATCTTTACCCTGGGGGAATGCATCCCCCTGCCGGTTCAGGTTGGCAGTGGGGTGGAAGGGGTGCAGAGCCGGATCGTTCTCTACCATGGATCGTTCGCGGCTCTGGCGCAGCAGCAAAGTGGATTCGACTGGCGCCAGGAAGCCTGGGAAACACTGAGTCACGAGCTCCGCCACCATCTGGAATGGCGGGCCCGGGCACCGGACCTGGAGGATTTCGACTGGGCAGTCGAACACAATTTCGCCCGCCACGATGGTGAGCCTTTCGATCCAACCTTCTTTCTGAGCGGCGAACTAGAACCCAACGGCAACTATCGGGTCGAGGACGACGTCTTCATCGACTGCATGGTTCGCTCGGTGCCGGAGAGCGTCTCCTTCGAATGGAATGGCCGGCAGTACCACGCGGTGGTGCCCGCCGATGCGGAGCTGCCTTGCTTCCTGTTGGTCGATGGTCTGAGCAACCCGCCGGACGGCGACCTGGTTCTGGTGCTTCGGCGAAAGCCAGGCGTGCGCGATCTGTTCGCTCCGTCGGCTGTATATCACGCCACCGTTCGGGCGACACCGTGACCGAGTTATTTTCCCCACCCATGCGGGCTGCAATTCTTCCCTACTGAGGCACCAGAGTCACTCATGGTCTACGAGGTCGTCACCACGCTGGAAGGACCAGAAGTCCTGCGGAGAGCCAAACGCTTCTTCGCGGAACGAGTGCCGCTGAATGCGGCCTACCCCGAGCGGGAAGGACCCCGGTACCTGACCCTGCGCGGTCAGGGCGGCGAGGAGATCGCGTTCGCCGTGTGGCCGGTCCCCGGTGGCACCCGGGTAAGGGCATCAACACTGCTGTTCGACCAGCCGGTCGATCGATTCCTTTCGACGCTGCCACTTCCCTCGGAGCACGTGGCATGACCGCGCCCCTGCCCATCCGGGTAATGGTCGAGGATGTCTGGGACGAGGTGCATCTGGAGCTGCCGACCTCCACGTCGGTCGGGGATATCAAGCGTCAGGCGCTGGCCGCTACCCGGGTGAGGCGTGATCCTTCCAACTACATCCTGAAGTACCGTGGCGCGGAGCTGGCAGACGAGTCCCGCTCTGCCGCCGAGGTCGGCCTGGTGCCCAACGGAGCACTCATTGTTCTGTCCCGGCGCCGGCGCCCGGTGCGCTAGCCCGTGTCCCCGACCATTGCGCGCACCCTGACGATCGTGGCGGCCGCCGTGCTCGCGTTCGACGGCGCGGCGCTCGCCGGACTGGGCTGGTGGAGTGGGCGGCTGATGCTCGGGCTCATCGGCCTGGTATGCTTCGTATCCTCAGGGTTGGTGCTGCTGTACTGGCGTTGGTATCAGCGCCGGCTGGATGACATAGCAGCCGCACGGCGTGAGCTGGGAGACGAAGCTCGGGAGCTGCGGCGCTTGCTGTAGCTATGCTCATTCCGGTCTACACTCACCCGAGCTGCCTTCAGCACGATCCCGGACCCGATCACCCGGAAACCCCCGAACGCCTGCATGCAGTACTGAAGCGGCTCCGCACCGAACCGGATGTGGCCATTCGCGAAGCCGCTCCCGCGGCCCGCGAGACCCTGCTCGCTGTGCATCCTGAACCTTACCTCGCCTCGCTCGAGGCCATGAGCGCCCGGGGGGGCGGCGTGCTCTTCTTGGATACCATTCTCAGCCGGCACAGCTGGTCGGCCGCCCTGGGAGCTGCCGGGGCAGTCTTAGCTGCTGTGGATCAGGCGCTCGCGGAGAATGGCTCAGCCTTCGCTGCGGTTCGACCGCCAGGGCATCATGCGCTGGCGTCGCGCGGCATGGGCTTCTGTCTGATCAATCACGTGGTCGTTGCAGCCCGCCACGCCCAGCGGGCGGGCCGCGACCGGGTGCTGATCATCGACTGGGATGTCCACCACGGCAACGGAACGCAGGCGCTGGTCGAAACGGACGCCAGCATCCGGTATGTCTCGCTGCACCAGCATCCCTGGTACCCGGGAACCGGCGCGGCCAGCGAGCGAGGTGTGGGGAATATCTTCAACGTACCCCGGGCACCCGGCAAACCTCCGCAACTGTATATAGGAGATCTCTGGGCCGCGATCGTGGCGGCGACGACTGACTGGGAGCCGGATTTGGTACTCCTCTCCGCCGGCTTCGATGCCATGGCCGGGGATCCTCTGGGTGGATTCACTCTGGAGCCGGAGCATTACACCGATCTGACTCGCCGGCTGCGTGATCGGCTTCCCGGCGCTCCAGTCGCGGGGTTGCTCGAGGGCGGCTACGTGCCCTCCCGGATTGCCGAGGGTGTGGTAGCACACCTGAGAGGGCTGCAGTAAGCTTCGCTTTGATTCCCGATCACCGAGGACCTCGCTTGGCTTCCCACCTGCGGATGGATGTTGAGGTATTGGAGCTGCGCACCCGGCATCCGTTCATCATTGCTCGGGGCGGGCAGAGCGACCACCGCACCGTGTGGGTGCGACTCACTGACCGCGATG
>DASRIN010000288.1:0-2925 GCA_035649975.1 Gemmatimonadales bacterium | reverse complement strand
CCGGAGGGCGACCTCGTTGCGCCGGCTCTCGGCAAGCACCGACGCGCGGTCGAGCCCGACCACGACCTGGTCGCCCAGGATCTGGAGCAGCTGCAGGTCGTGCTCGCTGAACGGCTGTCCGTCCCTGCGGTTGTAGACGCTGACCGTGCCGACGACGAATCCGGCGGAGCGGAGCGGGACGATGGCGCAGGTCTTGAGCGGGATCGCGATAACCTTGGGGTGATAGCTCCGGGGATCGGCGTCCATGTCGTCCGAGACCAGCGCGGCATCCTGGCTCACTGCCCAGCCGACCAGCGAGCCCTCCATGGGGATCAGCATGCCGACCCCATGCCCCAGGGGACCGGTCGCCGCCTTCACCTTGAGAAAGCGCCCCTCCTCCACCACCAGAGTCACCGCCCCGCCCTCCGCCTCGAGCAGCTCGCCCGCGCTCTGCGCCACTTCCTTGACCAGCTCGTCGAGCTCGGCGCCGGCGAGCATGGTGCTCGCCACGTGCCGCAACCGCTCCAGCTCGCGGGTTCGCCGGTCGGCTCGGGCCAGCGCGGTGCGGAGCGAGGTCTTCTGCGCCTCTGACAGCTCGGTCATGTGGCGAAAGGTGACCAGCGTGAGCAGCGTCGCCACCGAGGTGAGCAGCAGCCCTACGCCGTCATCCCGACGAACGAGCCACACGCCGAGCCAGGCGATGATGATGGCGACGCCGGCGATCGATCCGGTGTGGGACAGCCGCCGCCAGTAGCGCTCGAGTCGCTCCAGCAGGCGAGGCTGGGAAGCGGTAGTCTCTTCGGAAGAGCTCAGCTTTGGTCCTCGGTCAGCAGTTGGTGAAAGTCAGTCTCGCCGGTGCGGAGCATCCGGCGGAGATAAGGCCGGCAGAGTCCGCACTGGGCGCCGCAGCCGGTCGCCTGCATCAGTGCCATCAGGTCCCAGTTGTTCGCGCGCGCCCTCGGCAGCAGCTCCGCGAAGGGGGTGTCACGGCAAATGCACCGGGAGACCAGCACGGATCCCGTATGGCTGGGCATCAGTAGCACTGCCCCGCCGCCCCGCTGCCGCGCTGCCTCGCTTCCCTCATGGATTCGTCGGCCTGACATCCAACTCGCTCACCATTGCTCGAGTCGGCAGCTGAATCGCGTGCAGGATGGTGCCGGCCACGTCCTCGGGCAGCAGAATCTTCTCGGGGTCGGCCTTGAGCATGGTCTGGTCCTGCAGCATGCCGGTGGCGACCGAGCCGGGGCAGACCGTGATCACCCGGATATTCTCCTTGCGCAGTTCCAGCATGAGCGAGCGGCTGAAGCCGAGGACGGCGTGTTTCGAGGCGGTGTACGCGGTACCTCCCACGAAGCCATTTCGCCCTGCAAGGCTCGCCACGTTCACAATGGTACCTTCCTGGCGCCGGCGCATGGCAGGGAGGACCGCCCGGCTCATCAGATAGAGGCTGCGGACGTTGGTGGCCTGGGTCCGGTCCCAGTCTTCCAACGTCAGTTCCTCGAACGGCTTGGCGATGAGGATCCCGGCGTTGTTGACCAGCACCTGGGCCTCGCCCAGGGCGCGGCTGAGGGTCTCGACCGCGCGGGCCACAGGCTCCGGCACGCCCACGTCCGCGGCGGCACCTGCAGCTTCTATGCCCTCTTCCTTTAGATGTGTCACCAGGGCGCGGATCTTCTGCTCGGTCCGGGCGATGACGCCGACCCGGTAGCCGGCGTGGCCGAGTGCCAACGCGGTGGCTCGGCCGATGCCCTGGGTGGCACCGGTGACAAGGGCGGTAGGATTAGGCATGCGGCAATGTAGAAAGGTGAGCGGTAAGCAGTAAGCGGTAAGCGGGGGGGCAGTGCGGCGGTTATGAGGGAGGACTCGCGAGCTATTCCCAGTTTAGTGAGAGCTCTGGCCCGCTGACCGCTGACCGGTGACCGCTCACCGCTTACCGCTTACCGCTTACCGCTTACCGCTTACCATCTTACCTACTTACCCGCTTACCCAACGCGCGAAGCCGAGCCATGCCGGCGTCCCCGCAAGCATGAGCCGGAGCGGTTGAGAGGCGACGACCAGCAGCCCGCCCCAGATCGTGGCGGGATGGATCTTCCGCCGGGTGGTCAGGTCGTAGACCAGCATCGCGACGATGAAGAGATCGGCCAGGGCGAAGAAGGTCGGGGGCCCCGGAGGCAGGGGGAGGAAGCTCATCCGCGCGATCGGGGCAGGCAACAGCGTGATCATTGAAAGTGTCATCAGCCGCTTGTGGACCTCGAGCCTGCGGCGATAGTAGATCGCCGTAGCGACCAGGATCGCGAATACCACCATGTCGAAGAAGGGAATCGCAAAGAAAGAAGCAGCAGGAATCTCGGGTAGTGGAGAGATCCCGGTCCTGAGCCGGGTGATCGCAACGGTGGTCCCCACGATCACCACCAGCGCGGCCAGGACCGCGCCCGCGATCCCCATTCGCCGGTGCAGCCAGGTACGGCCGGTCGCCACCAGTACAGTCTGAGACACGAAGAAGAGGACCCAGGTGGTGAACACCAGCCCGTGCAGATGGAGCAGCCGGCCCAACTCCGGGGCCCCGTACCAGCCCTTGAGGTAGTAACTCCGGAAGAACCCGAGGAAGACGGTGATGGCGATGGCGATCGCCATCCCGACGTAGAAGCGCCGGGTGCGCCGCCCGGTGCGTACCGCCGCAGCACTCACTGCCATGGCGTCTCCGTTATGTGAGGGGGTGCAGCTAAGGTAATCTCACCGGATTCTCTCCGGCCAGTTGGTCACCAGGGTGAACAACAGCGGATCCTCCCGCCCAAAGGCGATGAACCGCTCGCCATCCGGCGTCACCTCGAACGACCGGATGGTGCGGCTGAACGGCGGAGCCGCGAGCACCACAGCAGGCTTCGAGAGGACCGGCCGGGGGCCCAGCGTGACGGTCACGCCCATGATCGAGCCGTCGGGCGCCCG